>NZ_JAKSYQ010000218.1:0-50485 GCF_022829665.1 Methylobacterium sp. E-041
ACGCCGAGCCCTACGCCTCATCCGCCGAGCGGACACAAGCCATGAGCCCCTGGATCGACCACTACAACACCAGCCGAACCCACTCCGCCCTCAGCCGACAGACACCCTGGCAAAGGCTGAACAACCTTCTGGGCAACGACAACTAGGCCGGGACGGACTTCCTCGCTTTCGACGACGGGGGTATCCGCGAAGCGCACGTAGAGCGCATCGGTCTTAGCGTCATACCGCGACTTCACGTGAGCGCCTCCGGCTGCGATCGAAGAATGCGGTCACGATGTGCACGCCATCTTCGGTCGGCACGTATACCACGCGCAGCATCCTGCCGTCGCGCTCCGGCACCGAGCGATAGGCCCGTCTTCGTTCCGGGTGCTTCGGGTCCGTCTCGGTCTCTTCCGGCTCTGCCACGGTGCGTTCGATCCACACGCGCTCCAGTGCTCGATCCACCAAATTGCCGAGGGCATGCGTACCGCAGGTGATCCGCACACGCCCTCCCAAAAGACCGAAGCCGACTTCGCGTGCGACGAAGCCGGTGGACGTCGCGTACCTCACGTAGAGTATTTTCCTATTCAGGCCTATTGGATTCGCGCTTCGTCGTCGAGGAGGCGATCAGCGGCGAAGCAGGCCTGCCGCCGCGACCATCAGCGCGTCGCACAGGAAGGCGAGCGCCGCCGTCGCGGCGGCGCCCTGGAGCATCGGCACGGTGTTCTGGTTCTGGAGGCCGGCGACGATCGGCGTGCCGAGCGTCGCGGCGCCGGCCAGCGCGCCGACCGCGGCGGTCGCCACGGCGAGGACGAGGGCCGTGCGCAAGGTCTCGACGATGGCGGGCGCGGCCAGCGGCAGCTCGATCCGCGTCAGGGTCTGACGGGCGGTGAGCCCAAGCGCTTTGGCGGCCTCGCGCGTCTCCGCCGGCACCGCCTCCAGGGCGCCGACCGTGCCGCGGAGCGTCGGCATGATGCCGTAGAGCACCAGGGCCAGCAGGGTCGGCGGGCCGCCGAAGCCGAGCACCGGCAGGGCGAGCGCCACCACGACCACCGGCGGCACCGCCTGCGCCGCGGCGGCCAGCGTATCGATCCCGCCCCGGACCGAGGCCGCGCCGGGGCGGGTCGCGAGGATCCCGAGGCCGATTCCCGTGATCGCGACGAGGACGAGGCCGGTCCCGGCGAGGATCAGGTGGTGCAGGGCGAGCGCACCGAGATGGTTGAGCGGCAGCGCCCGCCGCGGCGTCTCGCCGAGCGCCGAGACGATCGCCGCGGCGACGGTCGGATGACTGAAGCACGCGAGCACGAGGCCGGCGGCGACGGCTCCGAGGGCCGGGTGCAGGGCACGCAGCCGGGTCATGCCGGCGTCCCGCGCCAGCGATCCTCGGCGAGGCTCAAGGTCCGCTCGACGACGAGCGAGAGCGCGACGATCGGGATCGCGCCGAGCAGGATCAGGTCCGGGGCGAACTGCGCCATGCCGTCGAAGACGATGCCGCCGAGGCCGCCGGCCCCGACCAGCGCCCCGAGGGTCGCGAGCCCGATCCCCTGGACGCAGGCGACGCGCAGCGCCCCAAGCAGGATGCCGGCGCCGATCGGCAGCCGCACCTGGAACAGGATCGTTCGTGGGGGCAGGCCGAGGGCCTCGGCCGCGTCGAGGGTCGCCGGGTCCGGCGCTGCGAGCGCTAGAGCGAGGCCGCGCCACAGCGGGAGCAGCAGATAGGCGGCGATGCCGATCACCGCCGGCACCGGCCCGAGCGCGCCGAGGCCGGCCTCGCGGAGCGCCGGGACCGCCTGCAGCAGGCCCGAGGCGACGGCGACCAGCGCGCCGAGCAGGGCCACGGCCGGCACCACTTGGATGCCGCCGACCAGCACCTCGACGAGGCCCTGCCCGCGTCGCCACAGCGAGAGCAGCACGGAACCGCCGACTGCCAGCAGCACCGCGCTTCCCGAAAGCAGCAGATGCCGCACCAAGGCTTCGCCGACCACGTCCTTGCGCGCCGCGAACTCGACGGCGAGCGACAGGCTCCCAAGCGTCCCGGTCGAGCCGGCCAGCGCGACGAAGCCCAGGAACGCGGCCGCGAGCGCGCCCTCGAGCCCGGGGACGGCCATGCGGCGGGCGAGGTGGGCGAGCCCGCCCGCGAGCAGCAGCAGCGCCGTCCAGGCACCGGAGGCGAGGCCGGCGCGGGCGGCCGGCGGCTCGCCGGCGAGAAGGTCCCCGGCCGTGCTGCCCAGCGCCAGCATCAGCAGCCCGAGGGCCAGGGCGAGGAGCACGGTGGCGGCGCCGACGCCGATCCGCGTCCGCCCGATCCGGGCGAGCAGCACCGCGCCCAGCACGAGCCCGGCCACCGCCTCGATCTCCGGCCCGAATCCGGGCAGGGCCCCGAGGCCGTCCAGCGCGTAGACAGGCTCGCCGACGACGAGGCGGTTCTTCGCGATGCGCAGCAGCGGCAGGCCGTAGACCGCACCGAGGAAGGCGGCGGCGAACAGCGGCGGGCCGATGCCCCCGCGTCGATCCTCCGTTGCGGGCGTCAAGCGATGAAGCCGGCGTCGCGCAGGAACGTCCGTGCCACCGTCTCGGCGACCTGGCCCTCGACGGTGATGCGGGCGTTGAGCCGGCGGAGCGTATGGGCATCGAGGCGCGCGAACACCGGATCGAGCTTCTCGCGGATGCGCGGGTGGCGCGCCAGGGTGTCGGCGCGGATCACCGGGGCGACCTCGTAGACGATCTGCGCGCCCTTCGGATCGCTCATCACGGTCAGGTCGAGGGCGTCGAGCGCCCCGTCGGTGCCGTAGACCATGCCGGCGTTGACGCCGCTGATGCCCTGCGCCGCCGCCCGCGCGGTCACCGCCGTGTCGCCGCCGGGCAGGCTGATGATGCGGTTCATCGGCAGCGAGAACCCGTAGGCCGCTTCGAAGGACGGCAGGGCCGCCGGGCTCTCGACGAACTCGGTCGAGGCCGCGAGCAGGATCAACCCGCGCCGCACGGCCCCGGCGAAATCCGCCATGGTGGCGAGCCCTTCGCGCCGGGCGAGGCTGCCCCGCACCGCGATCAGCCAGGTGTTGTTGGCCGGCGCCCGCCCGAGCCAGACGAGGCCCTTGGCCCGATCCGCCGCCGCGATCGCGGCGTAGGCGCCGTCGGCCCGCTTCCAGGCCGGATCGCCCTCGGTGCCGGTGAAGAAGGCGCCGTTGCCGGTGTATTCGGGATAAAGGTCGACATCGCCCGACATCAGGGCCGAGCGCACGATCAGCGTCGGCCCGAGGCCGAGGCGGCGCTGCACCGGGATGCCGAGATCCTCCAGGCACAGGGCGATCATGCTGCCGGTGAGCGTGCCCTCGGTGTCGCTCTTCGAGGCGACCACCACCGCGCCCTGCCCGCGCGCGGGCGCCGCCGCGATGGCGGCGCCGAGGCCGACCAGCACGGCGCGGCGGTCGCAGATCGGAACGGGGCGACCCCTCACAGGAAAAATCCGGTCGTGTCAGGAAAAGATCGGCCCATTGCGGGTTCTGCCCTCACGCGGACCGTGCCACACCCTATCGCGAAATGTATCGCCGTGTAACATTGCCGACGGAACAGCCCGCGCCGGACGCTTGACACAACCGGCGTTCCGGGCGACCCCTCAGCCGCCCGGTGTACCCGCTTGGTTCTCCTGGCGCGACGATCGGATCCGACCAGCCATCATGGCGACGTTCCGTTGAAGCGGAGCGGATCGACAAGGAAGACACCTCGGCGTGAGCGCGGAACCGAACGACGACGTTCTCCAGGGTAAGCGGGTGCTCGTCGTCGAGGACGAAGCCGCGATCTCGATGCTGCTCGAAGACATGCTGCTCGATTTCGGCTGCACCGTGGTCGGCCCGGCCGCACGCCTCTCGACCGCCCTGGAGATGGCCGAGGGCGAGACCTTCGAGGTCGCGATCCTCGACGTGAACGTCGCCGGCGAGCCGATCTACCCGGTCGCCGAGGCGATCGCGAAGCGCGACCTGCCGCTGATCTTCTCGACCGGCTACGGCGGCGCCGGCATCCGCGAGCCGTTCCGCGATCGCCCGGTGGTGCAGAAGCCGTTCAGCCAGGCCGACCTCAAGCGCACGCTCATCGGCGCGATCAGCGCCGGGCGCGCCTGACCGTCCGCTACAGGCCCTCGATCGGGAACGCGTCGACGAGGTGGACCGGCCAGCTGCGTCCGCCGATGAAGACCGCGTCCGCCCGCAGGGTCAGGCTCCCGGCGAACGGATGCCGCGCGATCCAGCTCCGCACCGCGCGCGAGAAGCGTTGTCGCTTGACCCGGCCGATCGCGCCCTGCGCCTCGATCAGCGTCGCGCGCGCCTTGACCTCGACGAAGGCGATGGTGCCGCCGCGGCGCACGATCAGGTCGATCTCGCCGCCCGACGCGCTCACCCGCATCGCTAAGGGACGATAGCCCTTCAGCATCAGCGCGCCGAGCGCCAGCCATTCGGCCCGGCGCCCGCGGCGTTCGGTCGCCTTCCGGCGCGCGGCATCAGGCGTCCGCATCGGTCTCGCGAGCCAGCACCAGCGCACGGTTGTAGACGGCGCGGCGCGGCTGCCCGGTCTCGTCGGCAACGAGGCTTGCGGCATCCTTGATCGAGTGCCGCGCGAGCGCGACGCGCAGGGCCGCGTCGAGGCCGGCATCGGCCTCCTCCGGAGTGGCCTCGTCCGGCGCGGTCCCGATCACCACCACGACCTCGCCCTTCGGGGCGCCCTCCTCCGCGAAGGTGTCGTTGAGGCTGGCCAGGGTGCCGCGGCGGATCGTCTCGAACATCTTCGTCAGCTCGCGCGCCACGGCCGCGGGACGGGCGCCGCCGAGGACCTCCGCCGCGTCCGCCAGCATCTCCGGCAGGCGGTGGGGCGATTCGAACAGGACCAGCGTGCCGGGCACGGTCGCCAGCGCCGAGAGCCGGTTGCGGCGGGCGCCGGCCTTCTGCGGCAGGAAACCCTCGAAGAAGAACCGGTCGGTCGGCAGGCCGGCGGCGACGATCGCCGTCATCACCGCCGACGGGCCGGGAATCGGCGTGATGCAGATCCCCGCCTCGATCGCCGCCTGGACCAGCTTGAACCCGGGATCGGAGACCAGCGGCGTGCCGGCATCCGACACCAGCGCCAGCGCCTCGCCGTCCAGCATCCGCCGCACCATGCGCTCGCGGACGGCGGCGTTCGAATGCTCGTGGTAGGCGACGAGCGGCGTGGTGATGCCGTAGTGCATCAGCAGCGTCCGGGTGACGCGGGTGTCCTCGGCGAGCACCGCGTCGGCGGCGGCCAGCGTCGCGAGCGCCCGGATTGTGACGTCGCGCAGGTTGCCGATCGGCGTCGCCACCACGTGCAGGCCCGGCGCGAGCGGCTCCGCTTCCGTCGCCAGCCCGAAGGCGGTGAAGGTCGCAACCTTGGTCGCGGTGGATTTGGCCGGCCCGTCCCTGCGGGGGCGGCGTGCGGGCTCGATTCGCTGTGTCATCGCGCGGACCTTGCCACGCCAAGCCGCCGAGCGGAATTTGCTTGCGGCCGCCGAACCGCCGCGAACCCCCGCTGATTCGTGTTTTCCGGGCGCGCGCGCGATCCTGCGACATCGGCGCGTTTACTTTTCGGGTCCACGCTTTAAGCCAGAGCCACGATCCCGCGTGGACGATCTTTACGGGAAGGAAGTTTCGCGATGGCGCGATGTGTCCCGCCCCGCGCCCTCCGGGCCGGCGCCGCCCTCGCCGTGATCCTCGCCCTTGCCGGCTGCATCGGCGTTCCGGATCGGGCGCGTTCCGTCCGCGCCGCGCCGCCGCCGCGGGCCGAACTCGCTCCCGACCTCGCACCGCCCGCCGACGCCGTTCCCGGCTCGACGCCGGCCGCCGCCTCGGCGCCGGGCCGGATCGGCACCGGTTCGGTCAAGGTCGCCCTCGTCGTGCCGCTCTCGGGCCAGGGGGCCAATCTCGGGGCGGCGATGCGCAACGCGGCCGAGCTCGCGATCGAGGAATACCAGCAGCCCGACCTCCAGATCCTGGTGCGCGACGACCGCGGTTCGCCGGACGGCGCCCGCGAGGCGACGAGCGCCGCCATCGCCGAGGGCGCCGAGCTGGTGCTCGGCCCGCTCTTCGCCGCCAACGTCGCGGCCGCCTCGGCGACGGCGCGCGCCGCGGGCAAGCCGGTGATCGCGTTCTCGACCGATGCGAGCGTCGCCGGCCCCGGCACCTACCTGCTGAGCTTCCTCCCGCAGGCCGAGGTCGACCGGATCGTCGACGAGTCGGTCGCGGGCGGGCGCCGCTCCTTCGCCGCGCTGATCCCCGAGAACGCCTACGGCAACGCCGTCGAGGCGCAGTTCCGCGAAGCGGTGGCGCGCAAGGGCGCCCGTCTCGTCGGCATCGAACGCTACGCCCCCGGCGCGCCGGAGGCGGCGATCGCGCGCCTCGGCGGCCTGATCACCGGACCGGGCGCCCAGGCCGACACCCTGTTCCTGCCCGAGACCGCCGACGGGCTGCCGAATGTGGCGGCCGCGCTCAGCAAGGCCGGCTTCGCGCCGTCCCGCGTCCGGCCGATCGGCACCGCGGTGTGGAACGAGCCGCGGCTCTTCGCGCTGCCGGCCCTGCAGGGCGGCCGCTTCGCCGCGCCGGACACCGGCGGATTCGGCAACTTCGCCGGGCGTTACCAGGCGCGGTTCGGCACGAGCCCGCCGCGGGTCGCCTCGCTGGCCTACGACGCGGTCTCGCTCAGTGCGGCGCTCGCGCGGCAATACGGGACCCAGCGCTTCGCCGACGCGACCCTGACCAAGAGCGCCGGGTTCGCCGGCGTCGACGGCACCTTCCGCTTCCGCGCCGACGGCCTGAGCGACCGGGCGCTCGCCGTCCACGAGATCCGCAACAACGCGTCGAGCGTGGTCAGCCCGGCGCCCCGCGCCCTGGCCAAACCCGGCACCTGAGCCTCCACCGCGCGTCAGTCGTGGCCGATCATCGCCGCGCCGGCCGCGACGACCGTGCAGGCGGCGATGCGGCCGGCGGTCCGGCGCTCCGCCAGGAAGGCGCGGCCGAGGAGCGCGGCGAAGACCACGCTGGTCTCGCGCAGGGCCGAGACCGGCCCCATCGCCCCGAGCCGCATCGCCCAGATCACCGCCGCGTAGGCCAGCAGCGAGGCGGCGCCCCCGCCGACGGCGCGCGCGACCGCGGCGGGCCGCCCGCCGAGGGCCGCCGATCCGCGCGTCAGCAGGAGCCAGAGCGGAAACGCGCGGTGGACGGTGACCATCGCCGCGGTGTCGAAGACCTGGCAGCTCGACCGCGACGGTGATGAGGAGCCCGAGCCCGCCGACTGTGAAGTTCATCACGCTGATTGGTCCAGAGCCGGTCGGCGCCGCCGCGCAGCAGCGTGTTCCACCCGGCATGCAGCAGCGGCGCGAGCAGCACGAGGACGATGACGGTCGGTGTCATCGCCGGCTCACGGATCGGCTTTCGACGCGCGCGGAGGCGTACGGCATCACGCCGCGAGGCTCGCGACCACGGCGTTGAGCACCGGAGCGCCGCGCGCGGTCGCGGCGATGCGGCCGCCGTCGAGCCGCGCCACGAGGCCGTCGCCGATCAGCGCCGCGACCCGCGACCCGTCGAGCGGGCGGCCCTTGAGCGCGGCATAGCGCGCCGGGTCGATGCCCTCGGACAGGCGCAAGCCCATCATCAGGAACTCGTCGCCCTGGTCGGCGCCGGCGATCGTCTCGGTCTCGGCGATGCCGTGGCCGTCGCGCTCGACCCGGGCGAGCCAGGCCTCCGGTGCCTTCTCGGTGACGGTGCCGAGGCGGCCGGCCTCCGTCACGAGACGGCCATGCGCGCCGGGGCCGATGCCGGCATATTCGCCGTAGCGCCAGTACAGCAGGTTGTGGCGCGACTGCGCGCCGGCACGCGCGTGGTTCGAGATCTCGTAGGCCGGCAGGCCCGCCCGGTCGCAGACCTCCTGAGTCACGTCGTAGAGCGCGCGGGCGGTCTCGTCGTCGGGCGGCACCAGCCGGCCGGCGGCGGCGAGCCCGTAGAACGGTGTGCCGGGCTCGATGGTGAGCTGGTAGAGCGAGAGGTGCTCGGCCGCCCGGCCGATCGCCTCGGTGAGCTCGCGCCGCCACGCCGCGGCGGTCTGGTTCGGGCGCGCGTAGATCAGGTCGAACGAGCTGCGGTCGAACGCGCCCTGCGCGACCCGGATCGCGGCGAAGGCCTCCTCGGCGCTGTGCAGCCGCCCGAGGCTCTTGAGCGAAGCGTCGTCGAAGGCCTGGACGCCGAGGGAGACGCGGTTGACCCCGGCCGTGCGGTAGCCCCGGAAGCGCCCGGCCTCGACGCTGGTCGGGTTGGCCTCCAACGTGATCTCGGCGCCGGGCTCGACGCCCCAGGCTGCGGCGATGGCATCGAGGATGCCGGCGACCGTCGCGGGCTGCATCAGCGAGGGCGTGCCGCCGCCGAGGAAGATGCTCGAGACGGTGCGGCCGGGGGTGCGCCCCGCCACGTGCGCGATCTCGGCGCGGAAGGCCGCGAGGTAGCGCGCCTCGTCCACCGGCGCGTGGCGGACATGGCTGTTGAAGTCGCAATACGGGCACTTCGAGGCGCAGAAGGGCCAATGCACGTAGACGCCGAAGCCCGCATCGCGGGTCGGGTGGTCCGGGCCTGAACGGTCGGTCATCGCACGCGATGTGCTCGCGTGCGCGCCGTTTGGCAATCGCCCGATCCGTTCAGCCCGGCCGGCGCAGGCATGCGGCGGCGAGCTTCACGAAGGCGCGGGCCCGATGCGAGAGGGCGTCGCCGGTCTGCCAGTCGACCCCGTGCTTCTCCTCCGACGCGATCTCGCCGAAGGTGCGGTCGAAGCCGTCGGGCCGGAACATCGGGTCGTAGCCGAAGCCGGCCGTGCCGCGCGGCTCGACGAGGTCGCCGAAGACGCGGCCCTCGAACAGTTCGGTGTGGCCGTCGGGCCAGGCCAGCACCAGGGCCGAGACGAAGTGCGCCCTCCGGTCGCTCGCCCCGCGCAGGTCCAGCTCCGCGAAGATCCGCGCCATCGCGCCGGAAAAGTCCTTGGACGCCCCGGCCCAGCGGGCGGAGAACAGCCCGGGCGCCCCATCGAGCGCATCAACGCACAGGCCCGAATCGTCGGCGAAGGCCGGCAGGCCCGCGGCGTTGGCGGCGGCGACCGCCTTGATCGCGGCGTTCTCGGAAAACATCGTGCCGGTCTCGTCGGGTTCCGCGAGCCCGAGCTCGCCGGCAGAGACCGCCTCGACGCCGAAGGGCGCGAGCAGCTCGCGCATCTCCACCAGCTTGCCGGCATTGTGGGTCGCGATCACGACCCGGCCCGAGAGGATGCGGTGGCTCATGCGATCGCCTGCTTCTGGAGGGCGACGAGGTCGGCGACGCCGCCCTTGGCGAGCCGGAGCAGCGCGAGCAGCTCGTCCTCCGAGAACGGCTTGCCCTCGGCGGTGCCCTGAACCTCGACGAGGCCGCCGGTGCCGGTGATGACGAAGTTGGCGTCGGTCTCGGCGCCCGAATCCTCGGCGTAGTCGAGGTCGAGCACGGCGGCGCCCTTGACGATGCCGCAGGAGATGGCGGCGACGTGGTCGCGCAGCGGGTCGACCGAGATCATCGAGCGGGCGCGCATCCAGGCGAAGCACTCGTGCAGCGCGACCCAGGCGCCGGTGATCGATGCCGTGCGGGTGCCGCCGTCGGCCTGGATCACGTCGCAGTCGACGGTGATCTGCTTCTCGCCCATCGCCGGCAAGTTGGTGACGGCGCGCAGAGATCGCCCGATCAGCCGCTGGATTTCCTGCGTCCGGCCCGAGGGCTTGCCGGAATTGACCTCGCGGCGGGTGCGCTCGTGCGTGGCGCGCGGCAGCATGGCGTACTCCGCCGTGATCCAGCCCTTGCCGGAGCCGCGTAGCCAGTGCGGCCCGCGCTCCTCCAGCGAGGCGGTGCACAGGACCCGGGTCTCGCCGAAGGTCACGAGGCAGGAGCCCTCCGCGTAGCGGGCGACTGAGCAATCGAGCGTGACCTTGCGCAACTCGTCGGCCGCGCGCTTCGAAGGCCGCATGCGGCGTTCTCCTGATTCCCGAATTCGAGCGGGGTGCTTAGGCTGCGCCGCCACACGCGGCAACCCGAAGCGCCCGAGCGCCGTATGAGAAGCTCATGGATTGATCCGCAGGCTTTAGCGGGACACAATCATCGGCCAGGAACCGCGCGTGACCGAGTTTTCCCGACCCTTCTCCCAACCGCCGCAGGCGCAGGCCCTCGCCGCGCTGAACGAGCGTGCCCGCGAGATCTTCCGGCAGATCGTCGAGGGCTATCTCTCCACCGGCGAGCCGATGGGATCGCGCAACCTCGCGCGCATCCTGCCCATGACCCTGTCGCCGGCCTCGATCCGCAACGTGATGTCCGACCTGGAGCAGTCCGGGCTGATCTTCGCGCCGCACACCTCCGCCGGGCGCCTGCCGACCGAGCTGGGCCTGCGCTTCTTCGTCGACGCGATGCTCGAGCTCGGCGATGTCGGCCGCGAGGAGCAGGAGCGGATCGAGGCGCAGATGCGGGCGGCGGCCTCGCGGCACACCTTCGATTCGGCGCTGGCCGAGGCGTCGAGCCTGCTCTCGGGCATCTCGCGCGGAGCCGGCGTGGTGCTGACGACCAAGACCAACGTGCAGCTCAAGCACATCGAGTTCGTGCGGCTCGATCCGGCACGCGCCCTGGTGGTGCTCGTCTCCGACGACGGCTCGGTCGAGAACCGCCTGCTCGACCTGCCGCCGGGCCTGCCGGCGAGCGCGCTGCAGGAGGCGTCGAACTACCTCAACGCCCGCCTGCACGGCCGCACCCTCGGCGGCCTGCGCGCCGAGATCGAGGCGGGTCGCCAGGCGATGAAGCGCGAGCTCGACGCGATCACCGAGCGCCTGGTCGATGCGGGCCTCGCCGTGTCCGTCGGCCCGAGCGAGGCCCGCCAGCTCATCGTGCGCGGGCAGGCCAACCTGCTCGACGACCTTCGCGCGATCGAGGACCTCGAGCGGATGCGGCTGCTGTTCTCGGACCTCGAGACGCAGAAGGACGTGATCGACCTGCTCGCCCGCGCCGAGGGCGGCGACGGGGTGCGGATCTTCATCGGCTCGGAGAACAAGCTGTTCTCGCTCTCCGGCTCGTCGCTGATCGCGGCGCCGTTCCGCGACGGCTCGCAGACCATCGTCGGCGTCGTCGGCGTGATCGGCCCGACGCGCCTGAACTACGCCCGCATCGTGCCGATGGTCGACTACACGGCGCGGGTCGTCTCGCGGATGCTCGACCGCGGGACGTAGGGCCGGGGCCGCTCGCCCGATGCGCCGCCGCGCCCCTCGGTTGGCGCGGAATGTCGGCCCGCGAAGCACATCGGGAGAGGGGGAGCGCCGTATCCGGACGACGCACCCGCCTCTCCCGACCCTTGCCGCCACGAGGCACACCCTCCCCCGCAGAGGAGGGAGGGCAGGCCGGCGCGGGTTTTCGCCTCAGCCGCGGATCACGTCCACGATCTGGTAGGTGTCCGGATCGACGATGACGATGTCGTCGTCCACGAGGACGTAGCTGTAATCCTCGTATTCCGGTGCCAGCTCGACGATCGCCGGCGGGAGGCGGTGCAGTTCATAGCTGCGGGCGATCGCCGTGCCGACGGTGAGCGCGAAGGCGCCGGCCGCCAGGCGCGGCACGCCGCTGCGGAACAGGTCCTGGCGGAACCGGGTGCGCTCGGCGCCGCCGAGACGCCCATAGGCGCCGCGGGCCTCGCCGCCGCCGCGCGGACCGCGGGCGCCGCGATCCGGACGACCGTCGCGGTCGCCGCGGGCACCGGGGCCGTCGCGATCGCCCCGGCCGTCACGGGCGCCGGGACCATCACGGTCGCCGCGTCCGTCGCGCGCCGCCGGACCGTCGCGATCCCCGCGGGGGCCGCCGGTCTCGTTGCGCCCGGGGCCGCCGCGCTCGTCGCGGGCGCCGGGCTTACCGCCGGGGCCGTCGTCGCGCATCGCACCGCCGCGTTCCGCACCGCCCGGCGCCCCGCGATCGGCACCGCCGCCCGGCCCGCCGCGCTCGGCCGCGCCGCCCGCCGGGCCGCCGGCGTCGTTCCCGCGCATCGCGCCGCCGGCACCACCGCCAGCACCGCCGCCAGGGCCTGCACCGCCGCGCATGCCACCGCCGGCGCCGCCGCCAGCACCGCCCGCCGGTCCGCCGGCGCCGCCGCCCGGTCCGCCGCCGCCGCCCGGCCCGCCGGCACCGCCGCCGGGGCCGCCCTGGCCGAAGGCCGTGGCCGTGCCCAGCACCAGCACGGCGGCCGTCACCGTTCCGCGAAAGATCTTGTTCATGGCGCTCGATCCCGTCCCGTTATTGTTGAAAGGCCACGTCCGTCGCCGACCGACGAAGTCACCGCCCCGAAACGGTACAGTCCCGAAAAGCGTTCCGTCGGAGCCTGCCGCTCGGAGACGACGTGACACGGGCGGTGGGCATCCTCGTTCGCGCGCCCACGCGGCCTAGGCGGTCCCGGTCCCCGCCTGTAACGTCGCCCGTATCAAGAATGCGCCGTCCGAACGACGGAGACAGGGAGCCAGCATGTCCGACTCGATCGGGATCGCGCCAACCGCCGAAGACGTGGCGGCCGACCGCAGCCGCCGCATCCGGGCGATCGTCGCCTCGTCGTCCGGCAACCTGGTCGAGTGGTACGATTTCTACTGCTACGCCTTCTTCGCGATCTACTTCGCGTCGTCGTTCTTCCCGAAGGGCGATTCCACCAGCCAGCTTCTCCAGACCGCCGGCATCTTCGCCGTGGGCTTCTTCATGCGGCCGATCGGCGGCTGGCTGTTCGGGCGCATCGCCGACCGCGTCGGGCGCCGGACCTCGATGGTCATCTCGGTCCTGATGATGTGCATCGGCTCGCTGTTCATCGGCCTGCTGCCCACCTACGAGACCGTGGGCGCCGCAGCCCCCGTGCTGCTGCTGCTGGCGCGCATGCTCCAGGGCCTCTCGGTCGGCGGCGAGTACGGCACCAGCGCCACCTACATGAGCGAGGTCGCGCTGAAGGGTCAGCGCGGATTCTTCGCCTCGTTCCAGTACGTGACGCTGATCGGCGGCCAGCTCCTGGCCTCGCTGGTGCTGATCGTGCTGCAGTTTGCGCTCACCGAGGCGCAGCTGCACAGCTTCGGCTGGCGAATCCCGTTCTTCCTCGGGGCGGTGGCCGCCATCGTCGCCCTCTACCTGCGGCGCTCGCTCGCCGAGACTGCGGGCTCCGACAAGGAGAACGCCGGCACCTTCTCCGAGCTCGCCAAGCATTGGCGCGCATTCTGCGTGGTCCTGGCCTACACCGCCGGCGGCTCGCTGGTGTTCTACACCTTCACGACGTACATGCAGAAGTATCTCGTCAACACCGCGCATTTCGACAAGGGCACGGCCTCGCGCACGATGACCGCGGTGCTGCTGGTCTACATGATGGTCCAGCCGCTGTTCGGTGCGCTGTCGGACCGGATCGGGCGCAAGGCCAACATGCTGCTCTACAGCGGCCTCGGCACGCTGATGGTGGTGCCGCTGATGACCGCGATCGGCGCGACGCAGGACCCCTACGTCGCCTTCGGCCTGATCACGCTGGGGCTGCTGGCGGTGAGCTTCTACACGGGGATCAGCGGCATCGTGAAGGCGGAGCTGTTCCCGACCAAGGTCCGCGCGCTCGGCGTCGGCCTGTCCTACGCCCTCGCCAACGCCACCTTCGGCGGCACCGCCGAATACGTGGCGCTGTGGTTCAAGGAGGCGGGGATGGAATCGAGCTTCTTCTGGTACGTCACCATCCTGCTCGCGATCGCCTTCGTCGCCTCGCTGATCATGCCGAACCCGAAGGTCCACGGCTATCTCGACGGTGACGGCACGGTGGAGGAGGCGCTCGGAGGCAAGCCGCGCCTGGCGCGGGCCTGAGCCCGGCCCTGCCGTCGCGCGGAATGCCCGTCAGGCCGTCCGGGACCGGTTCTTGAGCTCCATGTTCTCGCGGTAGAGGGACTGGAGGTTCTTGAAGACGCCGCCGAGATAGGCCTGGTAGGTCGGCAAGGCATCGGGCGCGACGCCGGCGCGCCCCGCGAAATGGGCGACGATGGCATCGGATTCGGTCGTGAACCGGCCGGGCGCAAGCTCGGCCGTCGGGAAGGTCACCGTCTCGACCGCCGGCGCGAGCCGGCTGCGGATCGACGTCTCCGCCGCGTCGCCGGGGACGAACTCGCGCAGGTCCGCCCGATCCAGCTGCCCGGTTTCGAGCAGGAACAGGCGGACCTTGAAGCAGAACGGGCAGCCCGCCTTCAGGTAGACGGTCGGCTTGAACGCGGCGTCGGTCGTCCTCGTCGTCGAAGTGGGTCGGGCAGTCCCGCGGTAGCGGGCCGGAAGCGCTCGGCGGCGCGGCCGGGGACCGCGCCGCCGCGTCGGATCCGACCGATCCGCCGGTCGGCACGGACCGGGACATCCCTCGTCGGGCGTCGGCCGCCTTCGACCGAGGGCCTCGTGCCCCTCAGCGGATCGTCGTGCGGGTCACTTGATCACCGCGCAGCCGATGCGGTTGCCGGCGCCGCCGATCGGCTGCGTGGTGTGGTCGTCCTCGTTGGCGTGGACGATCAGCGCCGAGCCGTCGCCGTCTTGGAGGCCGCCGTCGCCCGTCAGCGGCGTTTCGCTGGAGACCTCGGCGTTCACCGAGCCGTCGGCCGCCGCGTAGACGTTGGGCAGGTCGCCCTCGTCCGGGCCGTCGGGGTTGAGCAGGCCGTGCTTGCTCTGGTCATGGTTCACGTGCGCCTTCGAGTTCATGAACTTGTCGGTGTCGGAGCAGTCGCCGACCGCGTGGAAGTGGATGCCGTGCCAGCCGGGCGGCAGGCCGCCGGCCTTGATCGCGATCCGCATCACCAGCGCGTTCGCGCCGTCGCGGATCGTCAGCGTCCCGATCGGCTCGCCCTTGTTGTTCTTGATCTCGCCGGTGAAGGTCTGGGGTGCGGCGGCCGGGGCCGACTCCGCGGCCGGCGGGGTCTGCGCGAGCGCTCCGGTGGCGCCGGATGCGAAGCCGACGAGGGCTGCGAGCAACGGCAGGGTGCGTGTCATGTGATGGCTCTCCTCTCCACGTCGGGCTAGTTAGGCCGTCATCCGGTCCTCCGACAGGGCTTTCTTCGATCGCGCCGCCCGGGCAGCCCGGCGGCCGGACCATTCGTGACCCCTTCCCCGTGAACCAGCCTCGATGACGCGCGACAGGATCAGGGCCGACCTCCTGCTAGTCGAGCACGGCCATTTCGAGAGCCGGGCGCGGGCGCAGGCCGCCATCGCCGCCGGCCTCGTGCGGGCCGACGGGCGCGCGGTCACCCGCGCCTCCGAGCGGCTGCCGGCCGACGCGGCGATCGAGGCCAGCGCGCCCCACCCCTTCGTCTCGCGCGGCGGCCTGAAGCTCGAGGCGGGCCTCGACGCCTTCGGCCTCGATCCGGCCGGCCTCCCCTGCCTCGACGTCGGCGCCTCGACCGGCGGCTTCACCGACCTGCTCCTGCGCCGCGGCGCGACGCGGGTCGTCGCGGTCGATGTCGGGCACGGCCAGCTTCACGCCAGTCTGAGCGCCGACCCACGGGTCACGAACCGCGAAGGGACCGACATCCGAACCCTCGCGCCGGGCAGCCTCGACCCTGCCCCTTGCCTTGCCAGCATCGACGTGAGCTTCATCGCCCTGCGCCTCGTGCTGCCGGCGGTGGCCGGGCTGCTGGCGCCGGGCGCGCACCTGATCGCGTTGATCAAGCCGCAATTCGAGGCCGGCCGCGAGCGCGTCGGCCGCGGCGGCATCGTCCGCGACGACGCCGTCCACGCGGAGGTCTGCGATGCGGTGCGCCGCACCCTCGCCGGCCTCGGCTTCACGATCTTCGGCCTGATCCCCTCCCCCGTTCGGGGCGGGGACGGCAACACCGAATTCCTCGTCGGCGCACGCGCCGATCGACCGCACGAAAGACCCGATGACCGCATCTGAAACCGTCACGATCCGTCGCCTCGGCGCGCGCGGGGACGGCATCGCCGAAGACGGCACGGCGATCGCCTTCGCGCTTCCGGGCGAGCGCGTCGCGATCCGGCGCGACGGCGGGCGCGGCGAGCTCCTCGGCATCGAGACGCCCTCGCCCGATCGGATCGCCCCGATCTGCCCGTACTTCACCCGCTGCGGCGGCTGCGCGACACAGCACGTCGCGCCCGAGCCCTACGCCGCCTGGAAATACGCGCAGGTCGCCAACGCCCTGGCCCAAGCCGGGCTCGACCGCGCTCCCGATCCGCTGATCGACGCCCACGGCGAGGGCCGCCGGCGCATCACCCTGCACGTCCGCGAGGTCGAGAGCCGGGCCGAGGCCGGGCTGATGGCCGCGCGCAGCCACGCCCTCGTCGCGATCGACCATTGCCCGATCACCGTGCCGGCCCTGCATCGGGCCCCCGAGATCGCGCGGGCGCTCAGTGCGCCCCTCGGGCACGGGCGAAAGCCCCTCGACGTCGCGGTGACCGCGACCGAGGCCGGGCTCGATGTGGACCTGCGCGGCCACGGCCCGGTCGAGGCCGGCGTGCGCGCCACGCTGGTGCGGCTCGCCGGAGAGCTCGACCTCGCCCGCCTGTCGCTGCACGGCGACGTGGTGGTGGAGCGCAAGGCCGTCACGGTGGCCTCGGGCGACGCGCGGCTCCATCCGCCGCCGGGCGGCTTCCTCCAGGCGACGGCGGCCGGCGAGGCGACGCTATCCGGGCTGGTGCGCGACGCCTTCACCAAGAAGACCAAGCGCGCCGTCGACCTGTTCTCCGGCTGCGGGCCCTTCACCCTGGCGATGGCGCGCACCGCCATCGTCCACGCGGTCGAGAGCGAGGCCGGCGCGCTTGCGGGCATCGCGCGGTCCTATCGCTCCGCGCTCGGCCTGAAGGGCGTCACCACGGAAGCCCGCGACCTGTTCCGCCGCCCCGTCCTCGCCCACGATCTGAACGGCTACGACGCCGTGGTCTTCGATCCGCCGCGGGCCGGCGCACAGGCGCAGGCGAAGCAGATCGCGGAATCCAAGGTGCCGCTGGCCGTCGGCGTCAGCTGCGACGCCGGGACCTTCGCCCGCGACGCGGCGACCCTGGTCGCGGCGGGCTTCGGCCTGGAGCGGGTCACCCCGGTGGACCAGTTCCGGTACTCGGGCCACGTCGAGATGGTCGGCGTGTTCCGCAGGGCGGTCGCGGTCAAGCGCCGGCTGTAGCGGCCGGCGGCCGCCTCGACGCGGGACCGAGCCCGCGCGGACGCGACGGGAGCGTCACGCCTCCCGGAGGCAGGGAAGAGGTCGAACCTCGTCGCTCCGTGCGGGTCGGTCGCCGCGAAGGCGCGGGGCCGCACACGGGGTGGGGCCGGCTACGAGCGGTCGGCCTCGGCCGTCACGAAGGTCAGGCAGCGGGCGCGGGCCTGCGGATCCCTGATGCGGTCGAAGGCTCGGACGAGGGCCAAGGTCTCGGCCTCTCGGGATTCGGGCTCGCCCCCCGTGAAGAACGTGCTGACCGGCTCATCGAGCGTTTGCGCGATCCGCTCGAGGCTGGCGCGCGCGATGGACAGATGGGCATCCGGCTTTTTCACAAGACGACCTCATAGGCACGGCCTCCCACGGAGCCAATCAATTTATCGAGACTCCGGCCGCCTTCGGCCCAAGGCTGTTGGCGAGATGGCGACCCAGGATCACCAGGGCCTTCCGCACGATGTCGGCGGCCTCGTCGTTCCCGGTCGCCACAGCTTCGCGGTAGGCGGCGGAGAAGTCCTCGACGACCGCATCGAGCGCCTCGCCGTTCATGTCGGCCAGGAGAGTCTGGACGGCGCCGACGGAGACGGCCTGCTTCGGTTCCTGCCACGCTGGGGCGAAACGCGTGCTCGAGGATCGGATCGCCTCGCGCGACCGATCGATCGCCAAGCGCGACAGCGCCATCAGATCGTTCGAATGCCCGATGCGCCGACGGCTCTGTCGTATCCGGGTCTTGAGAGCTGCTTTCTCGCATCGATAAGCAATCATGGATATGATCTCGCAGGTGATGAAATCGATGATCGTGCAAATGCGAAAGCAATAGACGATAGGGCACTGACAGTTTTGCGTCAAATCAACGTCTGATGTTCAGATTTGTTTGTCGCGTGACCTGGGCATCAGGCTTTCGTGGACCCGGTGCGCCAATGCGGGCCACGTCGTGCCTCGGTAGGGTCCTGGGCACGGCTGCCGCGCCCCAACCAACGAAAAAGGATCATAGGGCGGTTGGATGCTGCACGTTCACTCGGCCGGCGAGAAGTAACACCAACATAAGTTGTATGTCGGCCTCACGTTTCTGTTACCGCGTGTGCCGGTTCAGAACAGGCTGCCTTGCGCGTCCTCGTCGCTGGACCGCGGCTGTTCGGCTGCTGGACGATCCGCCGGTGGGATGGCCGGCTGAGGCCGGCCGACCGGCTCGATCAACGCCGCGTCGTCGTTGCGAACGGCGTTCACCCGGTCGGAGACCGGGTCGAGGCGGAGCCAGTCGTCCGGGCATGGCCGGCAAAGGGCCGCCGCCTCGGCCTGATCCACCGCGCGGGTGTCGAGCCAGGGTGCGACCTGCTCCGGCGCGAGGATCGCCGGCATCCGGTCGTGCACCGCCGCCATGGTTCCGTTGGCGCCCGTCGTGACGATGGCCGCCGTGTCGATCTCCGAGCCGTCCGCCCCGAGCCAGGATTCCCACAGGCCGGCGAGCGCCATCGGCGCGCCGTCCGCGCGGCGGATCGCGAAGGGCGTCCGCACCGCGCTGCGTCCGGTGCCCTCGCGCCGCCATTCGTAGAAGCCGTCGGCCAGGAAGACGCAGCGGCGGTGGCGCACCGCGCCGCGGAAGGTCGCCTTCTCCAGGATGGTCTCGACCCGCGCGTTGATCACCAGCGGAAAGGTCTTGGGGTCCTTCAGCCAGCTCGGCCAGAATCCCCAGCGCACCAGCCGGAAATGCCGCGCGCCGCCCTCGGCGATCACGATCGGCACGGGCTGCGTCGGCGCCACGTTGTAGCGCGGCGGGAAGTTCGGGCGCTCCGGGTAGCCGTAGAATTCGGCGAAGCGTTCGGGCGCCTGGGCGATGAAGAAGCGTCCGCACATCCCGAGAGGTTCCTATCCGCCGGCGATCGCCGCCCGCGGCGGCGCGCGGCGGCCGTCTAGAGCCACTTCTTCCAGCGGAAGAACACGTAAGGCAGCACGGCGGCGACGACCATCATCACCACCGCCATCGGGTAGCCGAAGCTCCAGTCGAGCTCCGGCATGGTCTTGAAGTTCATCCCGTAGATCGAGGCGATCAGCGTCGGGGGCATGAACACCACCGCCATGACCGAGAACAGCTTGATGATGTTGTTCTGCTCGAGGTTCACCAGCCCCAGAGTCGCGTCGAGCAGGAACTGGATCTTCGAGGACAGGAAGGTCGCGTGCTCCTCGAGCGATTGCAGGTCGCGCAGGGTCGAGCGCACGTCCTCGCGCAGCTCGCGCGGGGCCTTGGCCGTCCGGTAGGTGGCCGAGAGCGAGAGCAGGATGCGCTCCATCGAGACGAGGCTCTCGCGCTGCTTCGAGATCAGGTCGCCGTGGCGGCCGAGGGCGCGGAGCGTGTCTTGGAGCGCGGTGTTGCGCGCGCTCGGGTCGGCCTGGACCTCGAAGATCTTGCCCGAGAGCCGGTCGATGCGCTCGCCCTGGAGCTGGAGCACGTCCGCCGCGCGGTCGATCACCGCCTCGATCAGGCCGGCGAGGATGGTCTCGCCCGAGGGCGTCCCCGTCGGCCCGCTGCCGGTCGCCCGGCCGGCGCGCTGGGTGTACATCCGGAACGCCTGCGGCTCCTCGTAGCGCACCGTCACGAGCTTGCGGCCCTGCAGGATGAAGGTGATGCCGGCGAGCCCCGGATCCTCCGAATCGCTGACCTTCGAGAGCACGCGCCCGGTCATGTAGCGGGCGCCGTCCTCGACGTAGAGCAGCTCGGACGGCTCGATGTCCTTCATCTCCTCCCGCGTCGGCACCTGGATGCCCATGAAGGCCTCGACCTTGAGGTCCTCCTCCCGCGTCGGCTTGATCATGTCGAGCCAGACGGTGTCGTCGGGGATCGGGTCCTGCAGCTCGAGGGGGCGGCGCTCCAGCAGCATCTGGCCGGTGCCGGTGACCGGCTGGTGGATGAAGATCACGAAGAGCGAACCTGGGGATGGGCGCTCTGTCGAGCGCCGTCATGGGCGGGGGCGCTCACGCGAGCGCCGTTCAGGGACGAACGCGCTCAGTCGAGCGCGTGGGGCGGCGGCGCGCTTGCATCCGGCACGAAGAAGTCCGGCGCAAGGGGCACGCCCGCGGTGACGCGGTATTGCGAGAAATCCGTGACGCCGTTCTGCGACAGGAACGTGTCGTCGATCAGGAATTGGCCGGTGATCTCGCGAGCCGGCTTCAGAAACAGGGTATGGGCCGCGTCGGCGATGATCTCGGGGGTGCGGCTCGCCCGCATCAGCGCCTCGCCGCCGAGCAGGTTGTTGACCGCCGCCGTCGCGATGGTGGTGCGCGGCCACAGCGCGTTCACGGCGATGCCGGCCTTGCGCAGCTCGCCGGCGAGGCCGAGCACGCACAGCGACATCCCGAACTTCGCCATCGTGTAGGCGAGGTGCGGCGAGAACCACTTCTCCGCCATGTCGAGCGGCGGCGACAGCATCAGGATGTGCGGGTTCTGCGCCTTTTCCAGATAGGGAAGCGCGTATTTCGAGACCATGTAGGTCCCGCGCGTGTTGATCTGATGCATCAGGTCGAAGCGCTTCATCTCGGTCTGGCGCGTCGGGGTCAGCGAGATCGCGCTGGCGTTGTTGACCACGATGTCGACGCCGCCGAACGTCTCCGCGGCGCGCGTGAAGGCGTCGCGCACCGAATCCTCGTCGCGCACGTCGACCACCAGCGGCAGCGCCCGGCCGCCGGCCGCCTCGATCGCGGCGGCGGCGGTGTGGATCGTGCCCTCGAGCTTGGGGTGGGGCGTCTCGGTCTTGGCCGCGATCACCACGTTGGCCCCGTCGCGGGCCGCGCGCAGGCCGATGGCGAGCCCGATGCCGCGCGAGGCGCCGGTGATGAACAGGGTCTTGTCGGCCAGGGTACCGGTCATCGCTTCCTCCGCGCGGGGGTCGGGCGTTGCGTGTCAGGGCTTGATCCGGAAGCGGACGGGCTGCGTCCCGTCGGCATCCGTGAAACCGTATTCCGCCGCGATGTCGCCGGCGTGGATCACCCGGCCCGACCGGGCGATCACGTCGGGGTCTGCGGCGAGCGCCGCCAGCGCGCGGCCGGCATAGAGCGGGCTCTCGGTGGCGAGCGCGCCCTGCCCGAGGTCGCAGACGCGCTCGGTCCGCACGAAGCCCGGCGAAAGGGCGAGCGCGGTGACGCCGTGCGGGCGCAGCTCCTCCCCGAAGGCGAAGGCGAGGCGGTTCGTCGTCGCCTTGGCGAGGTCGTAGTAGACGTCGCCGAGGTAGCCGTCCTCGGTGCCGAAGGAGACCAGCGCGATCAGGCCCGATCCGGCCGCGATCATCGCCGGCGCCACGGCGCGAGCGAGCAGCAGGCCGGGATAGGGGCCGACGCGGGCGAATTCCGCGAACGGCTCGGCCGAGCGGCGCCAGAACGGCGTGCCCCATCCGGTCCCGTCCGGGTAGCGCTCGCCGTCGTAGCCCTCGTTGCCGCCCCAGACGCTCGAGACCGCGACGTCGATGCGGCCGAAGCGGCGCAGGGTCCAGTGGACGAGCGCATCGACGGCGCGCTCGCTGGTGTGGTCGCAGAGGTAGTGATGGCCCTCGCCGCCGGCGGCGTCGACCTCGCGGCTGGTGTCCTCGATCGATTCGGCGCGCTGCTCGGTGCGCGGCCCGGTCTCGCTCGACCGGGCGGTGACGACCACCGTGGCCCCCGCCTCGCCGAGCGCCCGGGCGATGCCCCGCCCGACGCCGCGCGAGGCGCCCGCGACGAGGCAGATCTTCTGGCCGAGGTCGGGCGTCACGGCCTCGGGCCGGGCTTCGACCGGGCGAGGAATGCCCGGAACGCGCCCTGCGCCTCCTCCGTGCGCAGCTGCCGGTCGAACGCCTCGGCCTCGGCGTCCAGCGCCGCCTCGACCGCGGCCTGGTCCCCGCGGATCAGCTTTCGCGAGGCGGCGAGCGCGCCGCGCGGCAGGGCGGCGAGGCGCGCGGCCTGGCCGAGGGCGTGCTCCAGCAGCATGTCGGAGGGCATCACCGCGTTGACGAGCCCGAGCGATTCGGCCGCATCCGCGCTGAACATCTCCGAGAGCAGCAGCAGCTCGGTCGCCTTGAGGCGGCCGATCCGCCGCGGCAGCAGGTAGCTCGAGGCCGCCTCCGGCACGAGGCCGAGCTCGACGAAGGGCATGCGGAAGCGCGCCGTCGGGCTGGCGTAGACGAGGTCGCAGTGCAGCGTCAGCGTCGTGCCGATGCCGACGGCGATCCCGTCGACCGCCGCGACCATCGGCGTCGCCGTGCGCGCGAGCTGCCGGATGAAGCGGAGCGAGGGCGCCTCGCTGAACGCCTTTTCCGCCCGCGAGACGAACTCGGCGATGTCGTTGCCGGCGCAGAAGATGCCGGGCACCCCGGAGAACACCACCGCGCCGACGGCATCCGACGCGTCGGCCGAGGCCAGCGCCTCGCGCATCGCGTCGTACATCGCCCCGGTGAGCGCGTTCTTCTTCTCGGGCCGGTTCAGCGTGATCGACCGGACGCCGTCCGCGCCGTCAGTGATCGCCACGTGCTCGCTCATCTCCGCCTCCCCCTGATCATTCGTTCCAGGCCTCGCCAGCGACCGATCGATGTCACCGTTTCCGTTCCAGACCCGCCATCCCGGGGCGCCGAAGGTGCGCCCGGGATCCGGAGCCGCCGGCCGGGCTCGATGAGGTGCCACCTGCGGTTCTGGATTCCGGGCTCCGCGTCGCGGACCCGGAATGACGGGCGGAGGGCTTGGGTCACGCCACCAGCATTGCGGCCGCATCGTCCAGGAACCCGCCGCCGTCGATCACCACCTGGGCCAGCCCGTCGGCGGCCGGCAGCAGGTTCTCGGCGAAGAAGCGCGCCAGCGCGATCCGCGCGGCGTGCGCCGGATCGGTCTCGCCCGCCTTCAGCGCGGCGCGGGCGGCCAGCGCCTCGCGGGCGAGGCAGGCCGCGCCCTGGGCCAGGCCGAACAGCCGCAGGTACGGCGTCGCGCCGGCGAGGGCCGCGTCGGGCCGGTTGGACCTCAGGCTCGCCAGCTGGTGGCTGGTGGCACGGTCGAGGGCCTCGATGCCGACGCGCAGCCGCGCCGGCGCGTGGCCGAGGGCCGGGTCGGCGGCCTTGAGCAGGGCTTCGGCGACCCGGCGCATGGCGGCGATCTGCGCGCGCACCGTGGCGCCGTCGTTCAACGGGAGCTTGCGCCCGGTGAGGTCGATCGCCTGGATGCCGTTGGTGCCCTCGTAGATCCCGAGGATGCGGGCGTCGCGCATCGCTTGCGCCGCGCCGGTCTCCTCGACGAAGCCCATGCCGCCGTGCACCTGCACGCCGAGGGAGGCGACCTCGTTGGCGATGTCGGTCGAGAACGCCTTGGCCACCGGCGTCAGCAGCGAGGCGCGGTCGAGCGCCGCCTTGCCCTCCGGCCCCTCGGCCGCGTCGAGGGCGGCCGCGGTCAGGTAGCAGATGCCGCGCGCGGCCGCGGTGCAGGCCTTCATCGTCAGCAGCATGCGCTGCACGTCCGGATGGGCGACGATCGCGCTCGTCTCGGCGGAGGCCGCCGCTTTTCCCTGCCGGCGCTCGCGGGCGTAGGCCAGCGCCCGCTGCGTCGCCGCCTCGGCGATGCCCACGCCCTGCAGCCCGACATTGAGGCGGGCGTTGTTCATCATCGTGAACATGCAGGCGAGCCCGCGATTCGCCTCGCCGATCAGCCAGCCGACGGCGCCGCCGTTGTCGCCGAAGGCCATCGAGCAGGTCGGCGAGGCGTGGATGCCGAGCTTGTGCTCCAGGCCCGAGCAGCGCAGGTCGTTCTCCGACCCGTCGGGGAGCACCTTCGGCACCAGGAACAGCGAGATGCCGCGGGTGCCCGCGGGCGCATCCTTCAGGCGGGCGAGCACGAGGTGGACGATGTTCTCGGCCATGTCGTGGGCGCCGTAGGTGATGTAGATCTTCGAGCCGACGATGCGGTAGCTGCCGTCGCCGGCCGGCTCCGCGCGGGTGCGGATCGCGGCCAGGTCCGAGCCGGCCTGCGGCTCGGTCAGGTTCATCGTCGCGGTCCACTCGCCGGAGACGAGCTTGCCGAGGTAGCGCGCCTTCAGATCCTCCGAGCCGTGCGCCGCCAGCGCCTCGATGCCGCCGGCGGTGAGCAGCGGGCACAGGCCGAAGGCGAGGTTGGCGCCGTTCCACATCTCAGTGCAGGCCGCGTCGAGCACCTGCGGCAGGCCCTGCCCGCCATGGTCCGGGTCGGCGGTGAGCCCGTTCCAGCCGCCGGCGACGAATGTCCTGTAGGCGTCTGCGAAACCCGGCGCCGTAGTGACGACGCCGTCCGCGAGCGTCGCGCCGTGCCGGTCGCCGATGCGGTTCAGCGGGGCGAGCACGTCGGCGGCGAGGCGTCCGGCCTCGGTGAGGATCGCGTCCGCGTCCTCGATGCCGAGCGCGCCCGTGCCGTCGAGCCCGGCGATGTGCTGCAGGGTGAACACCATCTCGGACACGGGTGCGCGGTAGCTCATCGGCTGTTCCTCCCGCCCGGCCCGGTTCGACCGGGCCTCGGCGTCTCGTTTGACGGTCGGCGCGGGGGCACGCTAGGCCCACGCCCTCCGCTGACGGCATACGCCCGAACCGGCCCCGCCGTCACCGCCGGAGAAGGTTTATATATGAACGATCTCGCGTCAATCCCCGCCCCGGCCTCGGGCCGGCGCCCGACGGCCCGCCTCCCGGGCGACGGATCGGGCGTGGCGGAGGCGGCGCGCCTGATCCGGGCCGGCGCCTGCGTCGCCTTCCCCACCGAGACCGTCTACGGCCTCGGCGCCGACGCCACCGATGCGGAGGCGGTCGCCGGGATCTTCGCGGCGAAGGCGCGCCCGCGCTTCAACCCGCTGATCGCCCATCTGCCCGGCCGCACCGCCGCCGAGGGTCAGGGCACGTTCGACGACCACGCGCTTCGGCTCGCGGAGGCGTTCTGGCCGGGCCCGCTCACCCTGGTGGTGCCGGCCTCGGGCGGCACCACCGTGTGCGACCTGGCGCGTGCCGGCCTGCCGAGCGTGGCGCTGCGGGTTCCCGCCAACCCGCTCGCCCGCGATCTTCTCGCCGCAATCGGCCGCCCCGTCGCCGCCCCGTCGGCGAATCGCTCGGGCCGGGTCAGCCCGACGCGGGCCGACCACGTGCTCGCCGACCTCGACGGGCGGATCGCGGCCGTGCTCGACGGCGGCGACACCCCGGTCGGGGTCGAATCGACGGTGATCGCCTGCCTCGGC
Source organism: Methylobacterium sp. E-041 (assembly GCF_022829665.1). Taxonomy (NCBI): domain Bacteria; kingdom Pseudomonadati; phylum Pseudomonadota; class Alphaproteobacteria; order Hyphomicrobiales; family Methylobacteriaceae; genus Methylobacterium; species Methylobacterium sp. E-041. The sequence goes on from NZ_JAKSYQ010000218.1 coordinate 25,395, forward strand.
GGCCCGCCGCGGCTGCTCCGGCCCGGCGGCATCACCCGCGCGGCGATCGCGGCCGTGCTCGGGACGGCGTTGGCCGCACCGGCGCAGGACGATGCGGCCCGGCCGATCGGCCCCGGCCTCCTGGCCTCGCACTACGCGCCGCGGGCTGCGTTGCGGCTCGACGCCGAGGTGGTCGAGCCCGAGGAGGCGGTGCTGCTGTTCGGTGCGTCGCGCCCGGTGGGGATCGAGCGCGCGCGCGCGGTCTCGAACCTCTCTCCGCGCGGCGACCTCACGGAGGCGGCGTCCCGCCTGTTCGCCGCCTTGCGCGACCTCGACGCGTCGGGAGCCGCGACGATCGCGGTATGCTGGATCCCCGCCGACGGCCTCGGCGAGGCGATCCTGGACCGGCTCGGACGGGCCGCCGCCCCGCGCTGAAAAAATCTTTCGTCCGGCGTGGAACCGGGGGTCGCGAGGGCTGTTTCCCCATCACGAAGGCCAGTTCAGCCCCCAATGGCCTTTTTCCTTCCAGGCTCGGAGCAATCCGAGCCTTTTTTCTTGCGCTTTTCCGGCAGCGGCGGGCCGAGGCAGCGAACCGCCCCGGCCCTCGACGGCGTCAGCCCGCCAGCTTGGCGGCGATCCCGGCCACGTGCCGGCCCTGGAACTTCGCCCCCTCGAGCTCGATCGCGATCGGCTGGCGCGAGCCGTCGCCGCCGGCGATGGTGCTGGCGCCGTAGGGCGTGCCGCCCGACACCGTCTGCACGTCGCTCATCCCCTTGAACGAGTAGGGAAGCCCGACGATCACCATGCCGTGGTGCAGCAGGACGGTGTGGAAGCTGGTGATCGTGGTCTCCTGCCCGCCATGCTGCGAGCCGGTGGAGGTGAACACCGAGCCGACCTTGCCGACGAGGGCGCCCGTCGCCCAGAGGCCGCCGGTCTGGTCGATGAACTGCTTCATCTGCGCGGCCATGTTGCCGTAGCGGGTCGGCGTGCCGAAGATGATCGCGTCGTAGTCGGCCAGCTCCTCGGGCTTCGCGATCGGGGCCGGCTGGTCGAGCTTGTAATGCGATTGCTTGGCGACCTCCTCCGGCACCAGCTCGGGCACGCGCTTCACGTGCACCTCGGCGCCGGTCTCGCGCGCGCCCTCGGCGGCGGCGTGGGCGAGCTGCTCCACGTGGCCCCAGGACGAATAGTACAGCACCAGGATCTTCGTCATCGTCGGCTTCCGTTCGCATGGCCGGGCGGCGATGCCGGGATCGGCGGCCGCCTCGCGCTCGCCCGAAGATCGTACCCGCCGGGCTTTGCGCAAATGCCCCGATCTGCAAGAACGATCTTGCGTGAATGCAAGGTCGATGGATGGCGACGCCCTGGGACGACTTTCGGCTGGTGAAGGCCATCGCCGACCATGGCGGATTGACCGCGGCCGCCGCACGCCTCGGCATCAACCACTCGACCGCGTTTCGGCGCCTCGCGGCGATCGAGGCGTCCGTCGGCGCACGCCTGTTCGAGCGCTCGCGTGCGGGCTACGCGGCGACGCAGGCCGGGATGGCGATGGTCGAGGCGGCCGGCGCGATGGAGGAGACCGCCGCGCGTTTCGCCCGCGACGTCGCCGGGCGCGCCTCGGAACCGACCGGCCTTCTCCGCATCACCGCGCCGTCGGGCCTGGTCACCGACCTGCTGATGCCGATCCTCGCCGATTTTCGCACCCGGTGCCCGGGGATCCGCCTCGACGTTGTGGTGTCCGACGACGCGCTGAATCTCTCGCGCCGCGATGCCGACGTGGCGGTCCGCGCCAGCAACGACCCGCCGCAGAACCTGTTCGGGCGCCGCCTCTCGACCGTCGGTTGGGCCCTCTACGGCCGCGCCGACGATACGGATCGCGACCCGCGGCGTGCGGATTGGGTGGCGCCGTCGGAGCAGGTCGGCGACGGCAGGTTCCTGCGCTTCGTCGCCGAGCACGGCGACCCGGACCGCATCGTGATGCAGCTGAACACGGTCGCCGGCCTGTGCGAGGCTGTGGAGGCCGGCATCGGCATCGGCCTGCTGCCCTGCCTCAGCGCCGATCGGCAACCAGGTTTGCGCCGGCTGCGGCCACCCGATCCCCACTTCGCCGACGGCCTGTGGATGCTGACGCACCCGGATCTGCGCCATTCGGTGCGGGTCCGGGCCTTCATGGATTTCGTCGGCGATGCGGTCGTCGCGCTGCGCCCGGTCATCGAGGGCCGTACGGCGAACGACGGAACGGCTTAGCCGGGCGGGACGAACCGACGATCAGCCGGCCTTGATCTCGGTGATCTCGACTTCCTGCCCGTTCACCTCGACGACGTCGCCGACGCTCTTGCCGGTGATCGCCTTGGCGAGCGGGGCGACGTAGGCGATCGAGCCCCTGGCCGGATCGGCCTCGTCCTCGCCGACGATGTGGAAGGTCTGGCGGGTGTCGTCCTCGCGCAGCACGGTCACCGTCGAGCCGAAATGCACGGTGTCGCCCTCGACCGTCTCGACGAGCTGGGCCGTGCCGAGCCGCGTGGTCCAGTAGCGCAGGTCGCGCGTGACGCGGGCGGTGTCGGCCTTGTCGTCGGGCGTCAGCTGGGCCTGCTCGGCCTGGAGGCGCGCGACCTCCTGCTCGATCTGCGCGAGCCCCGCCGGGGTGACGAAGTTGGTGTGGGGGGAGATCGGGCGGTCGGGGAGGTCCTCGAAGGCTTCCCCGCCCTCCTTCTCGCGAACGAATGCACTGCTCATGGGTCGAGAATGCCCCGGCTTGCGCCGCGGTTCCGTCCCGAAGCCGACTCATCGCCGGGGCGATCGGCGTTCGGCGTCGCGCGTCAGCCGATCTCGACCACCGTCCGGCCGCGGATCTTGCCCGAGAGGATGTCGGCTCCAAGCCCGCCGACCTCGGCGAGGCCGACGCGGTTCGTCATCGCCGCAAGCTTCTGCAGGTCGAGCTCGTCGGCCAGCCGCGCCCAGGCGGCGCGCCGCTTCGCCTGCGGCGTGGTCACGCTGTTGATGCCCAGCAGCGACACGCCGCGCAGGATGAAGGGGGCGACCGAGGTCGGCAGGTCCATGCCCTGCGCCAGGCCGCAGGCGGCGACCGCTCCGTCGGCCTTGGTCTGGGCGAGCACGTTGGCGAGCGTCGTCGAGCCGACGGCGTCGACGGCGACGGCCCAGCGCTCCTTGCCGAGCGGCTTGCCGGGCTTGCCGAGCTCGTCGCGGTCGACGATCTCGGCGGCGCCGAGGGACTTGAGATACTCCGCTTCCCCGGCGCGCCCGGTCGAGGCCATCACGTGCCAGCCGGCTCGCGCCAGCAGCGCGACCGCGACCGAGCCGACGCCGCCCGAGGCGCCGGTGACCAGGGCGGGACCGTCCTTCGGGGTCAGGCCGTGGGCGTCGAGCGCCATCAGGCAGAGCATCGCGGTGTAGCCGGCGGTGCCGATCGCCATCGCCTGCTCGGGCGACAGGCCGGCGGGCAGCGGCACCAGCCAATCGCCCTTCACCCGCGCCTTCTCGGCATAGGCGCCCAGATGCGTCTCACCGACGCCCCAGCCGGTGAGAACCACCGCGTCGCCGGGCTTGTAGTCGGGGTGGTCGGAGGCCTCGACGACGCCCGAGAAGTCGATGCCGGGGATCATCGGGAAACGGCGCACCACCGGCGACGCGCCGGTCATCGCCAGCCCGTCCTTGTAGTTCAGGCACGAATGGGTGACGCGGACGGTGACGTCGCCGTCCATCAGGTCGGCCTCGTCGAAATCGGTGAAGGACAGGCTCTGACCGGCCTCGCCCTTCTCGATCACCCAAGCCTTGAACCGCGCCATGCTCGCCTCCCGATGCGTTCGGGGGACCTGTGGCGGGAGCGGCGCGAAATCAACCCGCCGGAGGGTCGGGCTCCGGCGGGGCGATGTGGACGGGGCTCTTAGTAGCCGTCGTAGAGGCTGCCCGAGGAGAAGCCGAGGCCGACGCCGATATCGGCCGAGCTCGCGCCGGCGATGCCGAGCGCGTCCGGGATCGAGCCGAACCGCGGCCCGCCGTAGCCGACGCCCTGGTAGCCGCCACCGTATCCGCCGCCATAGCCGCCGCCGACCGGCACCCAGCCCGAGCGGGCCGGCGCGACGAGGACGCGGCGGCTGACGCTGGCGTATTCCGGCGGGATCGTCTCGGGGATCGACTGCGCCGGCTGCACCAGCACGCGGCGGTGCTGCACCGTGAACTGCGGCGGGGTGGTGACCCAGCAGCCGATCAGCTCGCCGTAGGGCCCGCGCCGGGTCTGCCAGGTCCGGCCGCCGGGCGAGACCATCACCCGCTCCGACACGGTGTCGTAGACCGGCGGCGTGGTGCGGTAGATCGTGCGGGGCGGCCGCACCAGCACGTTTTCCTGCACGGTATCGAACACCGGCGGGGTCGAGACGTGGCGGTAGCATTCGGAGCCGTAGCAGCCGCCGGCCGAAGCGGGCGATGCGACGAGGACGGCACCGGCGAGGGCGGCGAAGAGCAGGGTGTTTCGGGCGACCGGCGCGGTCATGACGGCTTCCTCTGATACGCGGAACGAAAGGGATGACGCGAAGGGCGCGCACATCTCGACGCTCAAGAGGCCGTCGGGTTGCTGTACAAGCAAGCACTATCCGAAAGTAGGGTAAAATTAACCCTCGATCCGGAGTACGTAGTTACCGTCTACGTAAGTAAATCCTCGATGAACTGCATTGCGAAATTTCGCTGCTCTTCGATCCTACGTCTGCCCGGGCTTGAGCTCGTAGAAGATGTGCCGGCCGATGACGTCCATCTTGCGCAGGCGCCGCGACCAGCCCGGCTTGACGTAGTCGGCATGGTAGTGCGTCGCGTCGCCGACCTCGGCGAGGTAGGTGCGCCCCTCGATCACCGACTGCGCGATGCGGGTGGCGGTGGCCCACGAGCCCGAATCGGTGATGCGCAGGGCCTTGCCCTCGCAGGCGAAGGAGAACTGGCAGCCCATGTAGCGGTGTCGGTTCTGGTAGACGACGCCGCAGACGTTCGACGGGTAGAGCCCGCTCTTCACGCGGTTCAGCACCACCTGGGCGACGGCGGCCTGGCCGGCCTCGGGCTCGCTGCGCGATTCGAAGTACACGGCCTCGGCGAGGCAGCGCTGCTCCTTGTCCATGGCGTCCGGCCCGATCAGGTCAGCGTAGCGATGGCGGGCGTCCTCGGGGACCGATTGCGCCACCGGCGGCTCCGTCCGGTCGGTGCGGATGGTGAGGCCCGGCAGCATCAAGCTGGCCGAGGCGACCTCGACCGGCGTCGCGTCGGCCGGCGCCGGCGTCGTCGAGGACAGGGCGACCGCGCGCGGCACCGGCGGCGTCGAGCCGTCGTCGCGGCGTTCCTCCGCGGCCTCGGCGATCGCGTCGTCGTCGCCGGGCGTGCCCGTGTCGGCGCGCCCGAGCCCGAGATCGGGGACGGGGACGAAGCCGGCGTCCGGCTCGAGGTCCGGGTTCCAGGTGGCGGTCCCCGGCGTCAGCAGGCCGGTGACGTTGCCGGTGAGGTTGGCGAAGAGCAGCGACGTGCCGGCTTCGCGCAACGATGCCGCGGTGCGCTCGAAGCTCGGGCCCGGCGTGCGCGCCGGATCGTCCTTGCCGCCGCGCTGCACGATCGGGAACACCCGCGCCTCGGCCTTGAGATCGGCCTGCAGCGGCGCGTCGCCGACCCGGCGCCGGGCGCGGACGGCGTCCGCCCGCTCGATGGTGAGGAGGGCGCCGGCGCCGTCGCGGCGCAGGCTCGCGCCGATCAGCACGGTGCCGGCCGGCAGGGCCGGGACCAGGCGTGCGTCGCTCTCGGTCAGCCGGCTCGACCCGAAGCTGGTCTCGGTGCCGGCGCTCGCCGTGAAGGAGACCAGCAGCCCGAGGCCGGCCATCCAGGGCGTGAAGGCGGTGCCGAGCCCGATGAGGCCCCGTCCGCGTCGTCCTCGTCTCGTGCCCACGCCGAACCGACCCGTACTGGAAAAGCCACGCCCGACGATCCTCCCGGCTGGTTCCGGTACGAGGATGGCGGTCGCGGATTTATCGCGCGGTATGGTTGCGGAGGGGTTAAAGGCACCCGATCGACGGTTGCCCTCAGGCGGCGCGGACGACCGCGATGTCGAAGGTCGGGCCGTGCGGGCCCATGCGCTCGCGCATGGTGATGCGGTCGTCGGGCGTCAGGGTCCCGAGCGGTACGTCCCGGTCCGGCAGCACCACCGTCGTCGCCTTGTTGAGGTGGACCAGCACGTGGCGCTTCATCGGCAGCGAGGCCGCGGCCCAGGCCTTCAGCTGCCCGTAATACGGCTCGCGCGTCCACGCCTTCGGCTGGCCGGGGTCGACCTGCACGTTCATGTTGCGGTTCACCGGATCGAGGCTGAGCACCATCTTGGCGCGGTCGGGCTTCCACTCGGGGCCGAGCCAGCTTTCCGTCATCCACAGGCAGTGGAAGGCGCGGCAATGGTCGGGCCGGTCGGCATGGATCGCGCAGCCGCGCCCTGCCCGGGTGTGGCGGCACCATTGCCCGGCGACGCTCTCGACCGCAGGCACGTCGTAGACCTTGCAGCACAGCGTGCAGGCGCCGCAGGCCCGGCCGGGGGCCGGCATCGCGACGATGGTGGCGGGATCGAGCATCGCGTCGAGGCTTCGCGGTTACGAAAGGGGCCCGGCCGAGGCCGCGCGGTTCTGCCGGGGTACCTGAGCCCGCATCGGGTCGGTAGTGTGGCGGGCCTACGCGCCACAGCACCGGATCGCCCGCATGCTCTCGAACCTCGCCGTCCGCGACGTCGAAACCCTGATCCACCCCTACACCAATCTCGATGCGCACCGGGGCGCCGGGCCGCTGGTGCTCGAGCGCGGCGAGGGCGTCCACGTCTACGACACGGAAGGCCGCCCCTACATCGAGGGCATGGCGGGGCTGTGGTGCACGGCGCTCGGCTACTCCAACGGCGAGCTCGTCGAGGCCGCGCGCGCGCAGATGGGCAAGCTCCCGTTCACCCACCTGTTCTCCGGCCGCAGCCACGATCCGGCGATCGAGCTGGCCGAGGTGCTGAAGGAGCTGATGCCGGTCCCGACCTCGAAGATCTTCTTCACCTCGTCGGGATCGGAGGCGAACGACACGCAGGTCAAGCTGGCCTGGTACCTGAACAATGCGCTGGGCCGGCCGAAGAAGAAGAAGATCATCGGGCGCCAGCGCGGCTATCACGGCGTCACCATCGCCACCGCCTCGATGACCGGGCTGCCGGCCAACCACACCGACTGGGACCTCCCGCTGCCGGGCTTCCTCCATGTCGGCTGCCCGCACGTCTACCGGTTTGCCGAGCCCGGCGAGACGGAGGCGGCGTTCTCGCAGCGGCTGGCCGACGAGCTCGAGGCCACGATCCTGCGCGAGGGGCCGGAGACGGTGGCCGCCTTCGTCGCCGAGCCGGTGATGGGCGCCGGCGGCGCCATCGTCCCGCCGGAGGGCTACTTCGCGGCGATCCAGGCGGTGCTCGCCCGCTACGACGTGCGCTTCATCGCCGACGAGGTGATCTGCGGCTTCGGCCGCCTCGGCACCTGGTTCGGCAGCGAGGCGCTGGGGATGCGGCCGGACACACTCTCCTTCGCCAAGGCCCTGACCTCGGGCTACGTGCCGCTCGGCGGCGTCTCGATCGACGAGCCGCTCTACGAGGCGATGCGCGAGCAGAGCCGGAAGATCGGCACCTTCGGGCACGGCACCACCTATTCCGGCCACCCGGTCGCCTGCGCCGTCGCCCTGAAGACCATCGAGATCTACAAGCGCGAGCGCATCGTCGAGGGCGTGGCGGCGAAGGCGCCGCACTTCCAGGCGCGGCTGTCCGCGTTGGCCGAGCACCCGATCGTCGGCGAGGCGCGCGGCCTCGGCCTGATCGGCGGGCTCGAGATCGTCGCCGACAAGGCCTCGCGCCGGCAGTACGAGCCGAAGGCCGGGGTGGCCGCCCGCTGCGTCGCCTTCGCGCAAGCGGAAGGGCTGATCGTGCGCTTTCTGATGGGCGACCGCATCGCCGTCTGCCCGCCGCTGATCATCACCGCGGACGAGATCGACGCCCTGTTCGACCGCCTGACACGGGCGCTCGACCGGACCGCGGCGTGGATCCGCGCCGAAGGGCTGGAGGCGATGCCATCCCTCTAGCACCGTACTGCGCCCCCTGGAATGCTGCGACGCGGCAGCGCTTTCTTAAGCCTGCGTTCATCCCGGCTGCACCCTTATCGTTCATCCGCCGGCTCAGGACCCGGGGATGATCTCGAATCGCCCGCCACCGCCCTGGAGCGGCGTGGGGGCACGAAGCGACGGCGCGACCGTCACGCGAACGACCACAGGACGCAAACCCATGTACGCCCCCGATGCGATGCAAGGTTCGGAGATGCAGGCCCAGGCTCACGAGCCCGAGCGCCGGCAGATGGACCAGGCCGAGGCCCGCTACGGCTTCCGTCCCCTCGCGCTTCCGGCGCTCGCCGCCGCCGCCCACTCGGTGAAGCCGGCCGGCAAGGTCGCCCCGCGGACCAACCGCAAGGGCGTGCTCGGCATCGTGCACGAGGATGCGCCGATCGACTGACCGATCGCGCGAACCGCCCCGTTCCCGACGGTTCGGTTCAGACTTTCTCGACGGGTTCGCGTCATCGTCGCCCGCTCCCAGCCCGCGCCGCGCTTTCGCCGGAGTGCCGCGCTAGGAGCGCCCGACAGACGCGAACCCGAGGCTTCCATGCTGATCCTGCCGAGCCGCAGGCAGGTCCTGACCGGAATCGGCGGCACCTTCGCTGCGGCGGGGCTTTCGACCGGCGCCTACGCCTTCGGCGTCGAGCCGCTGCATCGCCTCGTGGTGACCCGCTACGCCCCGCGCCTGCCGGGTTGGACGCCGGGGCTCGCCCTCAAGGTCGCGGTGCTCGCCGACTTCCACGTCTGCGAGCCGTTCATGCCGCTCGACCGCGTCGCCGAGATCGTCGACGCGACGAACGCGCTGTCGCCCGACCTGATTCTCATGCTCGGCGACTATCCGGCCGCCGGCCGCATCGCCTGGAAACGCGTGCCGCTGCCCGAGTTCGCGCGGCTCGCCGCGGGCCTGCGCGCGCCGCTCGGCACCTACTCGATCCTCGGCAACCACGATTGGTGGGACGACGCGGCCGCTCAGGCGGCCCGCGGCGGCGTGCCAGAAGCACGTCGCGTGCTCGAGGCGGTCGGCATCCCGGTGATGGAGAACGACGCGCTGCGCCTTTCCAAGGACGGGCACCCGTTCTGGATCGCGGGGCTGGGCGACCAGCAGCCGTTCCTGGTCTTCGACGACGACAGCGGTCGCGACGACCTGCCCGCGACGATGGCCAAGGTGACCGACGCGGCGCCGGTGATCCTGATGATCCACGAGCCGGACGCCTTCGTCGACGTGCCGGAGCGGGTGTCGCTGACGCTTGCCGGGCACACCCATGGCGGCCAGATCCGCCTGCTCGGCCGTTCGCCGGCGATCCGCCCGATCCACGGGCACGACTATTCCTACGGCCACGTCGTCACCGACGGGCGCCACATGATCGTCTCGGGCGGGTTCGGCGTCAGCCGCATCCCGGTCCGCCTCGGCGTGCCGCCCGAGATCGTTCTGCTCGAGCTCGGGTCGAGCCCGGCGCCCACCGCCTGAGCGGCGAGACGCCTCACGCGCCGGCGCTGGCCGTTTCGCGCACGCACGCTACGTTCTCGGCATGCGCGCGCTCCTCGTCGGCTTCATCCTCGCCCTGCCCGTCCCGGCGCTCGCCGACGAATGCGGCGACCTGATCGACAAGGTCGCCAAGGCGACGACGGCGAGTCCCGGCAACCGCAGCGCCGACTTCGCCAACTTCACGGCCGGCGACGGCACCACCCTGACGCTGTCCTGCGGCGGCCCGCAGCTCTCGTCGGTCGGCGCGCAGTTCCGCGGCGACGCCCCGCCCGACGGCTACTACGCCCTGTTCGGCAAGGCCGGCCACGCCGTCACCGGCATCGCGGCCGACGTGATCGAGGCGGCGGCCCACAAGGCCCGCGAGGCGGCGAGCCGCCTGCGCCACAGCAACGTCGACGCCGGCGGCGCCCGCATCACCTGCTCCGTCTCGGGCACCGACAAGGGCCCCCTGACGATGTGCGCCGTGATCGAGCACAGCGACCGGAGCTGAGCGCGGAGGGCCGCCTCAATCGGCCGCCTGCTCCAACGTGCGGGCGACCCACTTGTTGAGGCTGATTCCGGCCCGGCGTGCCGACGAGACCAGCGCGCGATGCAGGCCCGGCTCGACGCGCACCACGAACTGCCCGGAAAAGGCCTTCTCCGGCTCTTCCCCGCGCTCGGCGCAGAAGGCTAGGTAATCCTCGACGCTGTCGGCGAGCGCCTGCTTCAGCTCGTCGACGGACCGGCCCTGGAACGTGATCACGTCGCGGAGATCCAAGACCTCGCCGTGAAAGATATCGGCTTCCGCATCGTATTCGACGGAGGCTTCGTAGTTCCGATACTGCATCGTCGTCATGGCGTGACTCCAGCCTCGATCAGGAAGCGTCGCACCGACTTGACCGCGCCCTTGTCCGTCTCCTTCTGCGGATGAGGCCGGTGAAACACCGCCCGCACCCCGTGCAGGGCCACCCGGATCCGCGACCCGCGGCCTTCCGTGATCTCCGCGCCGCACGCGCTCATCAGGGACTCGATGTCGGACCAGACGACACCCGAGCACACGGGGTCGGCGAAGATCGCCGCCAGCGTCGTCCGATGCCGTCCGCCGAGCTTCATATGATATCAGCAGCCAGTATCACAAGACGTGCCTTCGCGGTGCGGTCGACGACCCGCACCTCGTTGCCTCCCGCCCTCAGAGCGGGATGTTGTCGTGCTTCTTCCAGGGCTGCTCCATCTCCTTGGTGCGCAGCATGCCCAGCGCCCGCGCGATGCGCTTGCGGGTGGAATGCGGCATGATCACCTCGTCGATGTAGCCGCGCTCGGCCGCCACGAACGGCGACAGGAAGCGGTCCTCGTACTCGCCGGTGCGCGCGGCGATCTTGTCGGTGTCGCCGAGCTCGCTGCGGAAGATGATCTCGACGGCGCCCTTGGCGCCCATCACCGCGATCTGCGCGGTCGGCCAGGCGTAGTTCAGGTCGGCGCCGACGTGCTTGGAGGCCATCACGTCGTAGGCGCCGCCGAAGGCCTTTCGCGTGATGATCGTCACCAGCGGCACCGTCGCCTGGGAGTAGGCGAACAGCAGCTTGGCGCCGTGCTTGATCAGGCCGCCGTATTCCTGCGCGGTGCCCGGCAGGAAGCCCGGAACGTCGACGAAGGTCACGATCGGGATCGAGAAGGCGTCGCAGAAGCGCACGAAGCGGGCGGCCTTGCGCGAGGCGTCCGAGTCGAGGACGCCCGCCAGCACCATCGGCTGGTTGGCCACGAACCCGACCGTGCGGCCCTCGATCCGGCCGAAGCCGGTCATGATGTTGCGGGCGTAGGCCGCCTGGATCTCGAAGAAGTCGCCCTCGTCGACGACCCGGCGAATCAGCTCGCCCATGTCGTAGGGCTTGTTCGGGTTGTCCGGGATCAGCGTGTCGAGCGACTTGTCGAGCCGCAGCGGGTCGTCGAAGCTCTCGATCTCCGGCACGCCGTCGATGTTGTTGGCCGGGAGGAAGTCGAGCAGCCGGCGGATCTGGAGGATTGCCTCGACGTCGTTCTCGAACGCGCCGTCGGCGATCGACGACTTCGTGGTGTGGACCTTGGCCCCGCCGAGCTCTTCCGCGGTGACGACCTCGTTGGTGACGGTCTTCACCACGTCGGGGCCCGTGACGAACATGTAGCTCGTGTCGCGGACCATGAAGATGAAGTCGGTCATCGCCGGCGAGTAGACGTCGCCGCCCGCGCACGGCCCCATGATCACCGAGATCTGCGGGATGACGCCGGACGCCGCGACGTTGCGCCGGAACACCTCGCCGTAGCCGCCGAGGGCCGCCACGCCCTCCTGGATGCGCGCGCCGCCGGCATCGAAGATGCCGATGATCGGGGCGCGCATCTTCAGGGCCATGTCTTGGACCTTGATGATCTTCTGCGCGTGCGTCTCGGAGAGCGAGCCGCCGAACACGGTGAAGTCCTTCGAGAACAGGAACACGGTGCGGCCGTTGACCGTGCCCCAGCCGGTGACGACGCCGTCGCCGGGGATCTTCTGCTTCTCCATTCCGAAATCGGTCGAGCGGTGCTGCACGAACATGTCGAACTCTTCGAACGACCCGTGGTCGAGCAGGAGCTCGATGCGCTCGCGCGCCGTGAGCTTGCCGCGCTTGTGCTGGGCGTCGACCCGCTTCTCGCCGCCGCCGAGGCGGGCGAGCGACCGGCGCTCCTCGAGCTTTTCCAGAATGTCCTTCATGGGTCGAGCGGTCCTGCCTCGGGCGTCGGAAGAGTCTTGTCTTGCCTAAGCTGGCCGAGGAGGCCGGCCCGCTCAAGCTTCGAAGCGCCTTAGCACGCGGTTCCGCGCCGGGGAATTGAACCTGATTTGGCGAGGCGACAAGGCGAATTTTCCGGTGCGCGACCGCTCCGGCAAAGCCTGGCCCGCCACCTCGCCGGGCGCGCCAGCGCGACCACTTCGCTCAGCGCGCGAGCGCCGCCACCTCGGCCGCGGCCAGGAACTCGACCTTGCGCCCGGCGAGCCGGGTCGCGGCATCCTCGTCGGCGCCCCAGACGGCAGCCTGGTAGGTCTCGTCGACATGGGCCGCGTCCCAACCCTCCTCCGCGGTGAGGCGGCCGGCGAGCACCGCCAGCGCGATCAGCAGAGAGCCGCTCAAGGTCGTCAGGGTGTGGAAGGCGGCGAGCCGGAACGGGTCGTCGATCGCCGACACCGCCCGGCGCAGGGCCGCGACCGAATCCTCCGGCTGCGCGACGTGCATCACGCCCTCGCTCAGGATCAGCCGGGCGCCCAGCGCCTCGCGCGCCCACGCGACGATCGGGTCCCAGGCTTCGGCTTGCGCCGCGACCAGGCGCTCGGGCGAGCCGGCGCGATAGGCGACGAGGTCGGTGCCGGCGTAGAGCCACAGATCCTCGGCCACCGCCGCCATGCGCGGGGCGACGCCGTCGATCGCGGTGTTGATCAGCCGGGTAAACGGCATCCTGGCCGGATCGATGGTCTCGCCCTGCGCCGCCCACTCGGCGGCGAGGCGCTCGGCCAGCGCCCGCGTCGGCGCCGCCAGCGGGTTGCGCGCCGGCGTGTTGGCCGGGCGTCCGTCCAGCGTCAGGCGGAAGCCGCCCGCGCCCTCCGCGAACCCGGTCTCCTTGTAGAAGCGCTTCGGCAGCACCGGCTTGCCGTGGTCGCGCACCGCCCGCATCGGGTCGGGGCGCGGGGTGTCGGAGGGCTGGCCCAGCCAGTCTTGCGTGACGTCGTCGCTCATGGTTCGGAGATAGGCGATCGGGTGCGGTTTCGCGAGCCCGATCAGCCGCCGGACCCGTCCCGGAACAGGTCGCCGAGAGCCGAGGCCGTGTCCACGACAGTCACGGCGCCGGCGCCGAACAGGGCGCCGGCGGCATGATAGCCCCAGGCGACGCCGATGGCCGCGGCGCCCGCCGCCACCGCCATCGCCATGTCGTAGCTGGTGTCCCCGACCATCACGGTCGCCGACGGGCCGACGCCCGCCTCCGCCATCGCCTGGAGCAGCATCGCGGGATCGGGCTTCGAGGGTGCGTCGTCGGCGGTCTGGGTGGTGGCGAACCACCCTTCCCAGCCGTTGAAGGCGACGAGGTGGTCGACGCCGCGCCGCGACTTGCCGGTGGCGATGCCGAGCCGCACGTCGTCGCGGGCGTGCAGCCGCGCGATCAGCTCGCCCATGCCGGGAAACAGCGGCTCCTCGTAGTCCGGGTCGAGCCGGAGGGCGTTGAACGCACGCTTGTAGCTCTCGGACAGCTCGGCGACCGGGCCGTCGTCCCCGACGAGGCGCCGGAACGCCTGGGGCAGCGAGAGGCCGACCACTGAGAGCGATTCGGCGCGGCTCGGCGCCGGAAGCCCATTCTCGGCGAACGCCGTGCCCTGCGCGGCGACGATCAGGTGCTGGCTGTCGACCAGGGTGCCGTCGACGTCGAAGACGACGAGCTTCACGTGCCGGGACGGCAGGGCCGCCTCACGGCCTGCGCTCCGCGGGAGCCGGCGCCGATGGCGTCGGCGGGACGGACACGGGCGCCGTCGCGGGAGTCGGTGCGGCCGTCGGGGCCGCCTGCTGCTGCGCCGCCGACGGGGTGCGCGGCCGCTCGTAGCCGAGCTTGCACCGGATCAGGAATCGGCGGCGCCTGCCGCCGTGGAGCGCGCGCGCATGCGAGGCGCGGTTGCACGCGGCGTACGAACGCCGCCGCTTGTCGCCGCTGTGGGCGCTGGGCGGCCCCGCGCGGCCCAGCGACGGCTGCGCCTGCGCGCTCGGGGGCGCCGCGGGCGCGGCCGTCGCCAGCGTCTCGGGGCCGAGCAGGCCGAGGGCGGCGAGGCAGGCCAGCGTCGTGAGCTTCATGTCGATCAGGTCTCACCACGAGGGTCGATGTCGGCCGGGTGCCCAGGGCGGATGGCCGCCGGCCCGGTGCCCTTCGAGGATATGAGCCTCGCGGGGCGGTTGCCAACCCTCGCGGCCCGCGCGGTGCACGACGGCCGGGCGCCGCCGCGATCACGAACGCTTGGCCTCACGCCTCCGGCGCGTCGACGATCGGGTCGTAGCGCGCGGCATCGAAACCGAGCAGGTTCCAGCTCTGGGCCATGTGCGGCGGCAGCGGCGCGCTCACGTCGATCGGCTTGCCGGTGCGCGGATGCGGGATCACGATCCGGCGGGCGAGCAGGTGGAGCCGGTTCTGGATGCCGCCGGGCAGCGCCCAGTTCTCGACCGAGAAGTATTTCGGGTCGCCGACGATCGGATGCCCGATATGGGCGGCATGCGCCCGCAATTGGTGCGTCCGCCCGGTCACCGGCTTGAACGACAGCCACGACACCTTCTGCGCCGCCTGGTCGACGGTGGCGTAGTAGGTCAGCGCGTGGGTGGCGCCCTCCTCGCCGTGCTGGGCGATCCGCATGCGGGCGTCGGCATCGGTCGGCTCTTCCTTGACCAGGTAGGTCGAGACCCGGCCCTGCGGCGTGCGCGGCACGCCGGCGGTGAGCGCCCAGTAGATCTTCCGGGCCGCCCGCGAGCGGAAGCTCTTGGCGAGCGTCGCCGCCGCGACCCGGGTCTTGGCGACGATCAGGCAGCCGGCGGTGTCCTTGTCGAGGCGGTGGACGAGGCGCGGCTTCTGCCCGTCTGGGCCGGCCAGCGTCTCGAGCAGCCCGTCCACGTGCCGGACGGTGCCCGAACCGCCCTGGACCGCCAGGCCGAACGGCTTGTTCAGCACCATCATGTCCGCGTCCTCGTAGAGGATCAGCGAGCGGATGTACTCGGCGTCGTTCTGGTCCCGCACCGGGTTGCGCGGCCGGTCGGCGGGCTGGTCGAGCTTGAGCGGCGGCACCCGCACCGCCATGCCCGGCTCGAGCCGGTCGTTGGGCTTGGCGCGCTTGCCGTCGACCCGCAGCTCGCCCTTGCGGACGATGCTCTGGACCCGGGCGAAGGGCAGCTGCGGGAACCGCGCGGTGAGGAAGCGGTCGATCCGCATCCCGGCCTCGTCGGTCTCGACGGTCAGCGTCTGCACGCCGGACGCCAGCGTCGCCGAGGCCGCCGCGCGCTGCTGGCGCCGGGTCGGTCCCTCGGCGAGGGGCGCCGGCATCTCGTCGGCCGGCCGCGGACGGGTCGCCCGCGCGATCGCCGGCTTGGTACGGGACGGCTCGGCGCGGGTCTGCTCCGTCGAGGCGTGCTCCTCCGGCGCCGGGCGCCGCGGCGCGCGGGCGGGCCGGGGGGCCGGCTCGGCCCCCTCGACCTCGCCCCAGGGCGACCGTCCGGTCGCGTCGTCGCCGCGAAGCTGCGCGGCGCGCTGGGCCGCGTCCAGCGCCGAGCTGCGCGGACCGGTGCCGGCGCGCTCGGGCCGGCCGAATCGCGGCTTCCCGGGACCGCCGGCGCGGGGGCCGCGGCTCGCGCTCTTGCCGAAGGCGGCCTTTCCGGCCGCGGCTTTGCCGGCCGCGGACTTCGCGGCGGGCGGACGGCCGGAGCCCTTGCCGACGGTCTTGCCTGCGCCCTTGTCCGGGCCCCGGCCGGAGCCTTTCCCGGCCGAGCCGCCGCCGCGTGGTGGATTGCCTGTCATGCGAGGGCGTTAGCACCCGCCCGCGGCGGCGACAATTCGCCCTCGCCGCACGGCAGGCCGGCGTCGCGGCTCAGGCCGCCCGGCGGATCGCCTCGATGGTGAGACCGATGCCGACCGAGCCGAAGGTGTCGCCCTCGACGACGCGGGCGCCGGGCAGGCAGGACGTCAGCCCTTGGCGGACATGCGGCAGGCCGGTGGAGCCGCCGGTGAGGAACAGCGAATCGATCCGGTCCGCGCGCAAGCCCGCCTGGGCGAGGCAGCGCCCGACCCGCTCGGAGATCCGCACCGCCAGCGGTTCGGTGTGGGACACGAGGGCCGTCCGGTCGACCGAGGCCGCCAGGCCCGGCTCGACCCAATCGAGATCGACCTCGGAGGCGCCGTCGTTCGAGGCGGCGATCTTGGCGCCCTCGACGGCGATGGCGAGCGAATGCCCGCGCTCCAGCTCGACCACCGTGCGCAGGCGCTCGACGAGGTCCGGACGCGCGCCGTCGCGGATGATCTCGGCGATCTCGCGCAGGGTCTTGGCGTTGTAGAGCCGGTTGATGCTCGACCACGTGGCGAGGTCGTGGAAATAGGCGTTCGGCACCGAGAGCTCGGGGCGCTTCATCGGGCTGCCGAGGCCGAGCAGCGGCATCACCGTGCCGAGGCTGAGGAAGCGGTCGAAGTCGGTGCCGCCGATGCGGACGCCGTCGTTGGCGAGGATGTCGTCGGCCCGCTCCGCCTTGGCATGCCGCTCGGGCGACAGCCGCACGATCGAGAAGTCCGAGGTGCCGCCGCCGATGTCGGCGATCAGCGCGATCTCCTCGCTGCGGACGCTCTGCTCGTGGTCGAGCGCCGCGGCGATCGGCTCGTACTGGAACGAGACGTGGCGGAAGCCGATGCTCTCGGCGATCTCGCGGAGGGTGTCCTCGGCCCGGCGGTCGCCCTCGGCGTCGCCGTCGACGAAGTGGACCGGGCGCCCGTGCACCACCGTGTCGAAGGTCTCGCCGGCCGCGGTCTCGGCCCGCGCCTTCACCGCGGCGAGGTAGCGCCCGATCACGTCGCGGAAGCGCACGCGCTCGCGCCCGACCGGGGTCGTCTCCTCGATCAGGCCGGAGCCCAGCACCGACTTGAGGCTGCGCATCATCCGGCCCGGCGTGCCCTCGACATAGGCCTCGGTCGCCGCCCGGCCGATCACCGCCTCGCGGTTCGGCTCGAAGAAGATCGCGCTCGGGATGGTGACGTGGCGCCCCTCCAGCGGGACGAGGCGCGGACCCGGCGCGGTGCGGTGTCCGAGGGTCGTGTTCGACGTGCCGAAATCGAGGCCGCAGGCCGCCATCGGGTCTTTGTCTTTCGCGAAGGGTCGGGGGGCGGGTGCCCTACAGGCTGACGGGCGCCCGGTCCAGCGTTCACAGCCAGCGCGGCGCGAGGAAGATCGCGAGCGCGGCCAGCAGCCATGCACAAAGCCCGCCGAGGAGGGCGAGGCGATGGTCGCAGAACCCGCCGAGCCACCACGCCACGGCGAGGAAGACGAGGTAGGCGGGAATCGTGCGGACGCCCGCGAGGCAGGTCTCGCGGAAGGCGCCGGCCTCGCCCTTCGCCCCGACCGCGAGCAGCGCGATGATCGCGAAGGTCGGCGCCAGCGGCAGGATGCCGGGCAGGACGTTGCCGCGGCGCGAGGCCAGCACGATCGCCATCGTCACGAGGCCGCCGGCCACGCCTTTCAGGAGGACGTCCATGCCGGCGCTCATCCCTCCTCGCGCCGCGCTTTCCGAAGCTGCTCCCAGTGGGCGAGCCGGTCGCGGTAGCGGCTCTCCATGCCGCGGTCGGTCGGCGCGTAGAGGTGCTGGCGGCCAAGCCGTTCCGGCCAGTAATCCTGCCCCGAGAACGCCTCCGGCTCGTCGTGGTCGTAGCGGTAGCCCTCGCCGTAGCCGAGCCGTTTCATCAGCTTGGTCGAGCCGTTGAGGATGGTGCGCGGCGGCGGCAGCGAGCCGTGCTCCTTAGCGATGCGGGTCGCGGCCTTGTAGGCCTCGTAGGCGGCGTTCGATTTCGGGGCGCAGGCGAGGTAGATCACCGCCTGCGCCAGGGCGAGCTCGCCCTCGGGGCTGCCGAGGAAGTCGAACGCGTCCTTGGCGGCGGTGGTGATCACCAGCGCCTGCGGGTCGGCGAGCCCGATATCCTCCACCGCCATCCGCACCAGCCGGCGGGCGATGAACAGGCGGTCCTCGCCGCCGTCGAGCATGCGGCAGAGATAGTACAGGGCCGCGTCCGGGTCCGAGCCGCGCACCGTCTTGTGCAGCGCGCTGATCAGGTTGTAGTGGCCCTCCTGCGCCTTGTCGTAGTTCGGCGCGCGGCGCTGGACGAGCGTCTGCAGCACCTCCGCGTCGAGGATCTCGTCGGGCTTGGCGGAGCGCCAGACCTCCTCGCACAGGGTCAGCGCCGCGCGCCCGTCGCCGTCGGCCATGCGCACGAGCACGCCGCGCGCCTCCTCGGTGAGCGGCAGCGCCTGGCCCGTCAGGTCCTCCGCCCGCGCGATCAGCTTGGCGATGGCGCCGTCGTCGAGCGCGCGGAACAGCAGGACGCGGGCGCGCGACAGCAGCGCTGCGTTGAGCTCGAAGGACGGGTTCTCGGTGGTCGCCCCCACGAGCGTCACCGTCCCGTCCTCCATCACCGGCAGGAAGGCGTCGAGCTGCGCCCGGTTGAAGCGGTGGATCTCGTCGACGAAGAGCAGCGTCCCCTGCCCCGTCGCCCGGCGTTTGCGCGCGGCCTCGAACACCTTGCGCAGGTCGGGCACGCCGGAGAAGATCGCCGAGATCTGCTCGAAATGCAGGTCGGTCTCGTGCGCGAGCAGGCGCGCCACCGTCGTCTTGCCGGTGCCGGGCGGTCCCCAGAACACCAGCGAGCCGAAGGTCCGCCCACGCAGCAACCGCGTCAGCGCGCCGTCCGGGCCGGTGAGGTGATCCTGGCCGACGACCTCGGCGAGCGTGCCGGGCCGGAGCCGGTCGGCGAGCGGGCGGGGCGCCGACGCATCGAGGCCGGCGGTTGCGAACAGGTCGGGCATGCCGGCATCAACACCCTGCGCCCCTCCCTCGGCAAGGGCCGCCGAACGTCGGGTCGGCCTGATTCGAGCGGCCGGGATCGGCGCCGACGCGGGCGCGTGTGCCTGACGAAGGGCGAAAGGCTCCATTTACCCCCGCGACCGAAGTCTTCGTCCGGCGTCCGCCAAACGAGCCGCGCCGCCTGCCGCCGCCACGACGCGTGAGACTCCCTTAAGCTCGCCCGTGCTCAGGGTGAGACCGATCGGGGGGACGGTTCATGATCGGAAAACGCGGCAGCTGGGGCGAAGGAGAGCTTTACGAGGTTCTCTGCTTGCTGATGATCGGTGCGTGTTTATGGGTCATTGGAATTCAATTTGAGGTTTTCTCCTGGCTCAATGCTTTCGTCCAGGCGCACCAGCTCTCCAACGAGTTCATGCTCGTGGCGCTGATGGGGATGGCGGTGTTCGTCGCCAGTCTGCGGAAGTCCCTGCTGCTGCGGGTGGCGATGCGCGAGCGCGACATCACCGCCGCCGAGGCCGAGGCGGTGGCACGCCACGACGTCCTGACCGGGCTCGCCAACCGCCGCCTGTTCCTGGAGACGCTGGAGCGCCGCAGGGCGGCCGCGACCCTGGTCCCGACCCAGGCGGTCCTTCTGGTCGACCTCGACCGCTTCAAGCCGGTCAACGACATCTACGGGCACGCGGCCGGCAACGCCGTGCTGTGCGCCGTCGCCGAGCGCCTGTCCGCCCTGACGCCCGACGCCGGCCTTGCGGCCCGGCTCGGCGGCGACGAGTTCGCCCTGCTCGTGCCGCTCGACGGCGGCAGCGACGGCCTGACACGGCTCGCGCAAGGGTTGATCGCGGCGATCGCGGCGCCGATCCAGTGGCAGGGCAACGAGCTGAAGGTCGGCGCGACCATCGGCATCGCCCTGATCTCGGCCGACCAGGCGGATGCCGACGTGGTTCTGCATGCCGCCGACCTCGCGATGTACCAGGGCAAGAAGGACGGCCGCGGCGTGTTCCGCGTGTTCAAGAGCGCGATGGACATCGAGCTGAAGGCGCGGGCCCAGCTCGAGAGCGAGCTTCGCGAGGCGATCGCGAGCGGCGCGATCGAGCCGTACTACCAGCCGGTGGTGACGCTGCCGGAGAAGACGCTGGTCGGCGTCGAGGTGCTGGCCCGCTGGCGGCACCCGGTCCGCGGGCTGCTCGCGCCGGCCTGCTTCATCGGGATCGCGGAGGAGACCGGCCTCATCGCCGAGCTCAGCATGAAGCTCCTGCGCCAGGCCTGCCTCGACGCCCGGGACTGGCCGCCCCATTTCCAGCTCGCGGTCAACATCGCGCCGCAACAGTTCCAGGACCGCTGGCTGTGCGAGCGCATCCTCGCGATCCTGACCGAGACCGGCTTCTCCCCGAGCCGCCTCGAGGTCGAGATCACCGAGACGGCCCTGGTGCAGGACCTGGAGGCGGCCCGCACGACCCTGACCTCGCTGCAGAACCTCGGCGTGCGCATCGCCCTCGACGACTTCGGGACCGGCTATTCCAGCCTTTACCACCTGCGCGAGCTCAAGTTCGACAAGCTGAAGATCGACCGCACCTACGTCGACACCATCACCATGAGCGCCGAGCGGGCCAAGCTCGTCGACGCGATCATCAAGCTCGGCGCCAGCCTCGGGCTGGTCACCACCGCCGAGGGGATCGAGACCGATGCCAGCGTCGACTGGCTTTCCGACCAGGGCTGCGACTACGGCCAGGGCTACCTGTTCGGCGCCCCGATGCCGAAGGACGCGATCACCGCGCTGATCGGCAAGCCGCTCGAGGAGATCCAGGCCACCGCCATCGCGTTCCAGGCGGCCTAAGGCCGGGGTCGCGTCCGGGCCGGTGCGGCCTCAGCCGCCGAACATCGAGGTCAGCACCTCGCCGTTGCGGTTGATCGCGATCTCCCAGGCGCTCTGCACGGTGCGGGTGGCGCGCTCGACGTCCTTCGTCGTCGAGACCGGCTGCCCGTTGATCGAGACCAGCATGTCGCCCTTCTGCAGGCCGGCGCGCGCCGCGATCGAATTCTCGTCGACCGCCTGCACCGCGACCCCGTCGACGGGGAAGTCCGTCAGCATCTCCTCGGCGACGGCCGGCGAGGTGTTGATCAGCGTGGCGCCGAAGAACGGCGAGCGCGTGCGGACCTTCAGCACGTCGCGCGGCCGCGTCTCGGGCGCCGGCGTCAGCTTGACCGGGAGCGTGCTGCGGCTGGTGCCGCGCAGGATGCCGAACTTGGTCTGGCCGGTGATGCCCTTGAGCGCGAAGCGGTAGCCGAAGGCTTCCGGGTCGTCGACGCTCAAGCCGTCGACCGTCAGGATCAGGTCGCCGCGCTTCAGCCCCGCCTCGTCCGCCGGGCTCTTGGCCTGCAGGCTCGCCACCAGCACGCCGGTCGGATGGTCGAGGCCCATGCTCTCGGCGATGTCCGGCGTCACGCTCTGCACCCGCGCGCCGAGCCAGGGCCGCCGCACGGTGGTGGCGCCGTTCTTGGCGGTCTCGACCACCGCCTTGACCATGCTGGCGGGGATCGCGAAGCCGATGCCGTGGCTGCCGCCCGACTGCGAGTAGATCGCGGTGTTGATCCCCATCAATTGCCCGCGCAGGTCGACCAGCGCCCCGCCGGAATTGCCCGGATTGATCGCGGCGTCGGTCTGGATGAAGAACTGGTAGTCCGACGAGCCGACCTGGGTGCGCGCCAGCGCCGAGACGATGCCCTGCGTCACCGTCTGGCCGACGCCGAACGGGTTGCCGATCGCCATCACGAAGTCGCCGACCTCCAGGCTCTCCGAGTCGCCGAACGGCATCGGGATCAGCCCGCCGGTCGGGTTGGTGATCCGCACCACGGCGAGATCCGTGCGCGGGTCGCGCAGCACGATCGTCGCCTCGAACTCGCGCCGGTCGGCCAGCGAGACGCGGACCTCGTTCATGTTGTCGATGACGTGGTTGTTGGTGATGATCAGCCCCGACGCGTCGACGATGACGCCGGAGCCGAGGGATTTCTGCGCCCGCTCGCCCGGGGCGCCGCCCTGCCCGCGGCCGCCCTCCGCGCCGAAGAACCGGCGCATGAACTCGTCCATGGCACTGGTGCGGGCGTTGGGCCGCTTGTCGATGTGCGAGGCGTAGACGTTCACCACCGAGGGCGCCGCCCGCTTCACCACGGGGGCGAAGGAGAGCTGCACCTCGCCCTTGCCCGTCGGCGCCGCCTTCTCGGGCATCGCCGACTTCAGCGGCGGCGCATCCGGGGTCTTCATGTCCGGTGTCTTGACGTCCGGTGTCTTGGCCATCTGCGCGGCGGCGGGGCCGGCGGACAGCATCAGCGCGGCGACCAGGACGATCGGGGTGGACGGGCGAGGCATGCAGGGCTCCGGGCGCTCGGGGTCGTCGGGGCGCCGGGCCGCCCGCGGCGGCGCGGGCCGGCCCGGACCGACGGGCGTTTGCGGCCTGTCTATCGCGGCCGAATGCGGCGCGCGAGAGCCCGATCCCGGGCTCGCGCACGCACGCGTTCAGCCCTCCAGGAACGCCAGCAGGTCGGCGTTCAACCGTTCGGCATGGGTGAACGGCACCGCGTGCGGGGCGCCCTCGTAGACGACGAACGCCGCGCCGGGGATCGCGGCGGCGGCCGCCTTTCCCGATACCGCGATCGGCACGGTCTGGTCGTCGTCGCCGTGGATCACCAGCGTCGGCACCGTGAAATGCGCCATGTCGGCCCGGAAGTCGGTGGTGCCGAAGGCGCTCACGCAAGCCGTCGTCGCCTTGGGCGAGGCCAGCATCGCCAGGTTGCCGGCCCAGGTCATCGTCTCCGTCGAGACCGGCGAGTGGAAAACGCCGGCGCCGAAGAAGGTCTTGGCGAAGTTCGCCAGGAAGGCCGGACGGTCCTTCACGAGGCCGTCGATCATGCCCTGAAAGAGGCTGCCGTCGACGCCGTCGGGATTGTTGCCGGTCTTGAGGAGGTAGGGCGTCACCGCGGAGACCAGCACCGCCTTCGCGACGCGCGCGCCGCCGTGCCGGGACATGTAGCGGGCGATCTCGCCGCCGCCCATCGAGAAGCCGACCAGGGCGGCGTCGCGGAGGTCGAGGTGGTCGAGCACCGCCTTCAGGTCGTCGGCGAAGGTGTCGTAATCGTAGCCGGTCCAAGGCTGGTCCGACCGGCCGAAGCCGCGGCGGTCGTAGGCGACGACCCGGTAGCCCGCCTCGGCGAGCACCGGCATCTGATGTTCCCACATGTCGGCGTCGAGCGGCCAGCCGTGGATCAGCACCACCGGCCGGCCGGTGCCCCAATCCTTGTAGTAGAGCCGTGTGCCGTCCCTTGTCTCGATGAAGGCCATGTCTCGCTCCTGCTCGGATGGTCTTCCGCGGCGACCGCCCGGCCGGCGCGCAAGCCTGTCGCCGGAAGCAAGCCGACGACGCGCCGAACGTTCCGAGGCCGCGTAGAATGCAGAAAGGCCGGAGGGGTCATCCCGCCTCCGGCCTTCCGCATCGCAGGTCTCGTGTCGTCGCGTCCCGGGTCGCCGAGGCGGGTCCTCAGGCGTCCTTCTTCTTCCGGGGCGCGCGGGTCTTCTTGGCGGGCGCCTCGGATTCGGCGGCGGGCGCCTCCTCCTCGGTGACCACCGGCTCGGACGGGGCGGCCTTCGCCACGTTCTTGCGGCGCTGCTGGCCGAGGCCGAGGGCGCGGGCCAGCTCGGAGCGCTGCTCGGAATAGCTCTGCGACGTCATCGGATAGTCGGGCGCCAGGCCCCACTTCGCGCGATACTGCTCGGGCGAGAGGCCGCGCAGGGTCAGGTGCCGGCGCAGGGTCTTGTACTGCTTCCCGTCCTCGAAGCTGATCAGGTAATCCGCCGTGACCGAGCGACGGATTTCCTGCGCGGTCGCCTTCGGCGGCCCGACCTCGGCGACCGGGCCATTTGCACCAGACACGCCGACGATCGCCTCGTGCACATCGCTCAGAAGCTTCGGCAGTTCGGCGCTCTGGACGTGATTGTTGCTGACATAGGCGGAGACGATGTCCGCGGCCAACGTGATGAAGCGGGCCTTGTCGATGTCTGGTTCACTCATGATCTTCGTACCGTCATTCTGACTTCGGGTGATAGTTCGAACCGTAAGCTCAGTTTCGGCACCCGGCAAGATTATTTCGGGGTTTTTGACCGAATCCTGAGGAATTCCGGCCTGATCAGCGGTACTCCGGCGCAATGCGCAGATCAAGAACCTCAGCGATGCGGACAAACGTTCGGAAATGTCGGCCGATTCGAACTAAATTGTGCGCAATTCTCCCGCGCGGTCGCACCAATCCATGGTTGTTGGGAAAAAATCCTGATGACGATCCTGCGGCGATCGCGCGCCGCAACACCTTGCTCGGCGTATCGGTCAGGTGGTTCTAGTACCGATGGACTAGCCGTTTTTCGCTGCTGGGGCGCTGCGCGGTGCGCGGCGCAGCGATCGACCGACGGGCGAAAGCCCGGATGGGCCGTTCCCGGCGAAGGGCAGGTGATTCGCGTTGCGCGATCACCGCGGCGGTCGATCCGCCAAGGGCGGTCGACGGCACGCCGAGGCGCGCTCGGGCGCCGACCGGCATGATCCGAGGTTCGCGCGTCGAATCGACGAGGATGCCACGCGAGAACGCCGGTGGCCGACGCGACCGTCCTGCGGCGGTTGCCGCGCCGGATCCGACCTCGACGTCGAACCCGACGGGCGTGCCCCTCCCGCCCGGGCTCGCCGTCGGCGCCGCGGCACGACGGGATTGTCCCGGAACCGCGTCCGGGGGCGTTGCGAGCCGGTCGTCGCCTACCGTGAGTAGGCGTAGACGGAGGCTGCGGATGCGACGGGGCCTGCGACGGTGGAGAAGACGCTGACGACCTTGGAGACTTCGGTGAAGGGGGCGTTGGAGACGTAGACGAGGTCGCGGTTTCGCATGCGGAAGGC